>CAMLCX010000459.1 GCA_946478635.1 uncultured Pseudomonadota bacterium | reverse complement strand
GATCAGCCTTCGGCTTTGATGTATTTCCCCATCTCTTTCAGCGTTTCGGGTGTTTGGTTCATCAGCGCATTGAAATCCTTGATGACTTGCTCGGCCGAGATGAAGTGCATCTGGATCTTCGCCTTTTTCGCCTCGGCAATCAGTTCCGGATCCTTGATCGCTTTGGCGAAGGCATCGCGCAGAATCGCCACGCGATCCGCCGGCGTGCCCGGGGCCACTGCGAATGCTCTGCCGATAGCCCCCGGGATAGACTTGATGGCCATCAGTGACTTTCCGAGGGCGCTGGTCGACAAATCTTCATCCACCGGTAAATTTTCAAACCCCGGTAACGCCACTCGTCCGCGCACGAGAGCGCGCACCGCGCCGCGGTCAGCGGCCAACTTGATGGTTGTCGCAAGCGCCGACCAAGCGTCGACTTCCTTGCGCTCGACGGCCAGGAGAACGTCGCTATTTGACGGATAGCCGGGAACAAGCTTCAGTTTAATGCCGGCAAATTCCTTAAGCAGCAGGGGAAAATCATGGGCGTTGGAGCCGGGACCCGTGGTGCCGGCGACGAGTTCCTTGTCCGATTTCTTGAGTTCCTCGATATTCTTGTAGGGCAGATCCGAGCGGATGGAAAACATCACGCCGTCGGCGCCCGAGGAGCCGAGCCATTGAAATTTGCGCACGTCGAAGCGCACCTGCTCGACTTTGGAGAGTTGCGCGATTGCGACGTTGGGATTGGAGGCGAGGATCGTCAGGCCATCCGGCTTGGCGACGTTGAAAACATTATTGGTCGCGAGCAGATGAGCTGCGCCGGGCATGTGCTGTAAGATCACCGCCGGTTTGCCGGGAATATACTTGCCCAGATGGTGCGAAACGATTTGTCCGGCAATTTCCAGACTGCCGCTCTTGGCGCCGATCAGGACGGTTACCGTTTTGCCTTCGTAAAAGTTGGCCTGCCCCCATGCGGAACCGGCCGAAAATATCAACCACGCGAAAAACGCTAAAACTGTCCGCGTCTGAGTATGCTGCATTTACCCCTCCTCCAAGGTTATGAATCTGCAAATCGACGATAGTGTTCCTGACCTGGATTCTTTTGCGTTGCCTGTATGAGTCAGTCGGGCCGCCGCAAAGGTATTTCATTGACGGCGTGTTAGTCAAGAGTACCCGCGCATATTTGACAGCGATAAACAGGTTGCGTAATTTAACATCGATGCGCGCGCTATTTCAGTGGGGGATAGGCTTACAACGCGTCGGCGCCGGGATTGTCGCTGCGGCATGGCTGATCATGCTGCCGTCTAATGCCGTCGGACAAACAAATTGGCAGGCAGAGTGGGAAAAGACCCAGCGAGCCGCTGAGTCCGAGGGACAATTGACGCTCTACGGTTGTTGTTATGAATACGACCGCATCGTCGAAGGCTTCAAAAAGAAATATCCCAAGATCAAAGTCTCCATCGTTCTTGGATCCGGCAATCAGCTTGCGACGCGGATTCTCGCCGAGCGCCGAGGCGAGAAGTTTTTGGCGGATGTCGTCAGCTCGGGCGCCAATACACTGCACGACGCGCTCTATAAGGCGCAGATTCTCGAGCCGATCAAGCCGTTGCTCCTCCTCCCGGAAGTGGTGGATCCCGCCAAATGGTACGAAGGCGAGCACCGCTACATCGACCCGGAGAAGCGCTACATTTTCGCTTTCGTGGCGAATTCTCAGTCCGGGCAAATTATCTTCAACGTCAAGCAGGTGAATCCCGCCGAATTCAAGTCTTATTGGGACCTGCTTCAGCCGAGGTGGAAAGGCAAAATGACGTCGCTCGATCCGACGAGCTTCGGCATGGGTGCGACGCTGCAGTTTTTCTATTTCAATTCCGAGCTCGGTCCGCCGTTCCTTAAAAAACTTTACGGCGAGATGCAAGTCGTAATCAGCCGCGATCCGCGCCAAATGACCGATTGGCTTTCGGCCGGTAAATATTCTTTGTGCATCCGCTGCAACGCCGGCAGTGAAGTCGGCAAGGCGATGCAGCAGAAGCTGCCGATCGGCTATCTCGACACCGAGGAATGGAAAGAGGGCGGCAGCTCGAGCGCCGCCGGCGGCACCCTCGGTTTTCCCACGCGGGCGCCCCATCCGAATGCGGCCAGGGTATTCATCAACTGGTTTCTCTCTCGCGAGGGTCAAACGGCCCTGCAAAAACTAGGGCGTCCCGACGCGCACAACTCGCGGCGCATCGACATTGCCAAAGATGAAGTCGATGAGTTCAATCGCCTGGAAAGCGGGAAAAAATATTTCGATCTGGCCAAGCCGGAATACCAGGACTTGTCGCCGATCTTCAAGCTCGTCAGAGAAGTCCTGCCGCAGAAATAACGGCCACTAACCCTGGATAACGATTTTTCCTCTCGAACCAAGGGCGAGATCTTCGGTCTGAAGTACCCCCGTGTGGCGCTCACGGTTCTTGCATTTACGCGCGGCTTTAAGTTAATCAAGATTAGGAAACGGGGTCATCACAATGAAACAAACTTGCTTCGTATGTCAAAACGTCGACTGCCAGAGCCGCGGCTCGGAACAGCTTATGAAAGATCTCACCAGGCAGGTGGCTGACCGCTCCATCGATGCCGAAGTGAAACCGTATATCTGTTTCGGCGGCTGCGAATACGGTCCGAACATCGTCGTGCATCCGCAAAAAGTCTGGTACGCCGGCGTAAGAGCGCAAGATCTGCCCGAGATCGTCGAATCCCTGGCCGGCGGCCCGCCGGTCTCCCGGCTGGATACCATCGATCCTTCTTTGAAAGAGATCGTTTATTCGTTGCTGGATACTGGCGTTTTCTGATCTCAGCCCTCGACGTTTGGCGCTAAGCGGCGCGCGCAGCAAGAACAACTGACCGCGGCCATCAAGGAGGATTTTAGCTGCGCGGATCATTGTCCAGCACACGGACGGATACCTCCATCCGATCGGCATTCACGATCTCCACTTCAGCGCCGGATTTGGCCACACGATCGGCCGGGCTAACAACCGCGCGCCAGAGCTCGCCGCGCACGCGTACGTACCCGTGCGGCGTCAGATCTCCTTCAGCGATGCCTCGGGCGCCGATCAATCTTGCCGCGCCGGTTACGTCCGGCTCGTAGGCGCGCCGTAAAAACGGATACAGCAGCAGATCCTTCAACACCCATCCGCAGAAACAAACAATCGCCAGCCACGTCGGCATCCATTGCCATCGCTCAGCAAGGAATAGACCGGTGCCTGCAAAGACCCAACCGGGAAATTGAAATATTAAGTATTTGAACCAGGGAGCCACGGTCATGCGTGCCGATTGGTGCGTTTGGAAAGCGTCTTAAAGTATTGGCGGCCCGACTGCAACTGCGATTGACAGTCGTGGCGACAAAGCGCTATGCACACGCAGGAAGCAGCGGAGGCAATCGGTCATGAATCATACCGCGCGGATCGATAGTGTAGCGCTCCTCGATCGCGATATGGCGGCGAAAAATCTCTCGGGCTACTGGCGCCTCGGCATGGAAGGATTGCCGGCGCAACCGACGACTGCCGTCGAGCCCTGTCTCTGGAAATGGGCGGACGTCTACGCGAGTCTCGTGCGCGCCGGCGAATTGATCAACCTCGAACAAAGCGAACGCCGCGTCGTGCGTTTGGTCAACCCGGGGCTCAACCAGCAGCTGGCTTTCGCGACGCATACGATTCAAATCTCTTTCCAGTACGTCAAGCCGGGCGAGAACGCGCGGGCGCATCGTCACACCCCGGCGGCGCTGCGCTTTGTCGTTCAAGGCAGCGGCGCCTATACAACCGTGAACGGGCAGCAGTGCGTGATGGAGCCGGGCGATCTCATTCTCACGCCGAAACTCACCTGGCACGATCACTCCAACGAATCCAAGGAGCCGATTGTTTGGCTCGACGGTTTGGATTTTCCGCTCGTCACGGCGCTCCATCAGGTGATGCAGGAGCGCTACCCGGAGCGCCGCCAGCCGATCGAGAAAAGCAGCGAAGAGGTCATGGGCAAGCATGGCGGTGTCGCTGCCGGTGATTTCTTTCACTACAAATGGCGCGACACGGAGAAAACCTTGCGCGAGCTGGCCGCTTCGTCCGCGACGAGAGATCGGTTCGACGGCTATCTACTGGAATACCGCAATCCATTGACCCACGGGCCGACGATGACGACGATTCAGTGCGCGGTGCAGCTGCTGCCTCCGGCGGAGGAGACGGAAACTCACCGTCACACGAGCACGGTCATTTACCATGTGTTTCGCGGCAGCGGGACAACGCAGATCGGCGAGCGCTGCTTCGATTGGGAACAAGGCGACTCGCTCGTCGTGCCGCTCTGGCATGCGCATCGGCATCTCAATCGCTCTTCGTCCGACGA
>CAMLCX010000458.1 GCA_946478635.1 uncultured Pseudomonadota bacterium | reverse complement strand
CGATCTCGCCGTCGCTCCGCTGTCGCCTTCACGTCCAGCGCGAAATGCCGCCCTTCTTGCAGAATCACAACACCATAATCTCGTCGCGCGGCTTCCAGTGAGACATAGCCCGCGCGGACATCGGCGAGCACGCTTTCCGGGTCGCGCTCGAGCGGGCTCCAAAAACCGCCTCCTCCCGCCGTTTCGATCAGAAACGAATCGCCGGCGTCGATCTCTGTCGGCATGATTTTGCCGGTGGGAAATTTCTCCACCTCGCCGTTGTTGCGCTGGATTGAAATCCGATTTGCCAGCGCGTCCTTGCCGCCGTGCAAGCCCCAGGGCGCGCAGATCGTCCGCTCCACGTGGGCATGGATGGTCGCCGTTCGGCGCATGCGCACTTCATTGGCCACGCCGAGGCCGCCGCGGAATTTTCCCGGACCGGCGGAGTCCTGTCGCAGCGTCCGCCGCTCGACGATGATCGGACTCTTCGCTTCCGTAGCTTCGACCGGCGAGTTGTGCGTGTCGCCATCGTTCAAACAAACCGTCGCGCTCATGCCGTCCTCGTCGTGCTTGGCGCCCCAGCCGCCGCCGGGATGGCCAATATGCGACCAGAAAAACCGCCCGGTCTGCGCGTCAAAACCGTGCGGATTGACCGTACACAGATCGGCGTAATGACCGGCGATCGTGCGCTCGGGACAAGCGGGCGCCAAGGCTCTGAAGATGGTATCGCATACGGTCATCGGCACGGTCATCCACACACGCACCGGCGCCGGCTTCACCGCGCTGACCACGCGGCCGGGTGGAAGAATAATCTTGAGCGGTCGAAACGAGCCGTCGTTGATCGGCAATAGCAGCGGCGCTGTGACGCATTTGAAAACAACTTCGGCGGCCGAGCGCCCCGCCGTGATGCCGGAATTGTAGAATCCGGCCACCTGCGGGCTGACGTCCGAGAGATCGATGGTCATCTTGTCACCCGCGACCTCGACGCGCACTTTGATCGGAATGTGCTTGAGAAGATTCACGCCGTCATCATCCATAAACGACTCGGCCTCGTACACGCCGTCGGGGATTTTCTCCACCGCGGCACGCGCCAGTCGTTCGCTCTGCTCATAGACGAGCCGTATGCTCTCTTTGAACGCCTGATTGCCGTAGCGCCGCAGCAAGTGCAGCAGGCGCCGCTCGCCCGTGCGAATCGAAGCAAGCTGCGCGCGCATATCGCCCATCGCGCGCTCCGGCACGCGCACGTTGGCTTTGATGATCGCCGTGATCTCGGGATTTTCCTTCCCGGCCCGGAAACTTTTCACGAACGGCAGCTGGAGTCCTTCGGAAAAAATATCGCGCGTGACGCCGCCCAGCTGCCCGCCAACATCCTGCCAGTGGGCCATGGAAGAAGAGAAGGCCACCAACTCGCCGTCGTTGAATACCGGCAGCGTGAAGATCATGTGATTCAAGTGGCTTCCCATGGTGTAGCTATCGTTGGTCAGAAGAATATCGCCGGGCTCGATGTTTTCCCTACCCCAGAACGCGATCTTCGCCTTGATCGCATCCGACAGCCCGCGAATGAACATCGGCAACCCAAGGCCGATCGAAATCGTGTTGCCGTCGGCATCAAACAGACCGACGGTGAAATCTTCGGCTTCGTAGATGATCGTATGATACGCCGTGCGCATCAGATTGGTCTTCATCTCGCCGGTAATGGCCACCACCGCGCTCCGGATCACCTCGGCCGTAAACGCATCCACCGTGGCCTCGCTGCGCTCGGCATTGCAAATTTCAGATTTCATATTTTACAGCGCACGTCCATCTTCTACACGGCTTGAACGATTTGAACCTTTTGAACGACTTGAACAGCATGTTCATTGGCCGCCCCCGAGCTGCATAATGAGATGGCCGAATTCACTGACCGTCACGGTGTCGCCGGGCTCGACGACGGTCGTCGACGCAACCTCTTCGATGATCGCGGGACCTGCGATGACATTTCCCCGCAGCAGCTTCGCGCGATCGTACACCGGCGCCTCGAGCGCTCCCGCGCCCTCGAAAAGCACCGATCGTATGCCGCGGCGCGACGTTGTCGGTGGCGTCGGTTCGCCTTGGGCGATCTGTGCAAATTGGGGTTTTCCCAACCGTCCGATCGCCGAAACCCGCAAACTCACGATGTCGGCCGATTCTTCCGGCGCGCTGTGGCTGTAGCGCAGCTCGTGCGCCTCATCGAAAAGCCGCTTGACCTCGGCGCGCGCCGATTCATCGCCGGCATTGGCCGGCATCCGCACCGCCACCGCATGTTCCTGGCCGACGTAGCGCATGTCGGCGGCGCGCTCGAAAACAATTCGCTCCGGCGGAATGCCCGACGCCTGCAATGCCCGGCGCCCTTCCTCTTCGAGTTTTTTGAAGTGATCTTCCAGTTGGAACATTTCCAAATCATCCATGCGCTCGAAAAGCGTCTGCACGTAATCGCGGCGCAGGTCCGCCATCAGCATGCCGAGCGCCGAAAAATGGCCCGGCGCATTGGGAATGATAATTTTACCAATCGATAGTTCCTTGGCGACCGATGCGGCGTGCAGCGGCCCGCCGCCGCCGTAAGCAACCAAGGTAAAATCGCGCGGATCGAGGCCGCGCTCGAGGGTCACGTGACGGACTGCGTTGGCCATAGCGGCGGTCGCGACCTGGAGCATTCCCGCCGCAGCCCGTTCCAGAGGAACTGCGAGCGGCTCAGCCAGCTTGTCGCGCAGTGCCCGCTCGGCCGCGCTCCGATCGAGGCGCATTTCGCCGCCGAGAAAGCTTTCCGGCGAAAGCCGCCCCAAAATGACGTTGGCGTCCGTGACAGTCGGTTCGCTGCCGCCGCGCCCGTAACTCGCCGGGCCGGGCTCGGCGCCGGCGCTGCGCGGACCCACATGCAAACCGCCGCCTTCGTCCAACCAGGCAATGCTGCCGCCGCCGGTGCCGACTTCGACAATGTCGAGAACCGGAATGCGAATCGCCAGCCCCTCGTTGTAACCGCCGATGAAATAGTCGGGCGACAGACTCGGCTCGCCGCGGCGGATGACGCAAGCCTTGGCGGTCGTGCCACCCATATCGAAAGCGATCGCCGCGTCCAGGTCGAGCATTTCGCAGAGCGCCATGGTGCCGACCACCCCGCCGGCGGGCCCCGACTCCATCATTTGAATACATTGGCGCCGCGCCATCTCGACATCCGACAGGCCGCCGTTGGACTGCATGATCATCAAGCTGCCGGCAAAGCGCTGATCGCGCAGGCGGCGCTCGAGATCGCCGAGGTATTGGCTTACCTTCGGACCGACGTAGGCGTTGGCGGCGACCGTCGAAGTCCGCTCGTACTCGCGATACTCGCGCGACAGCTCGTGGGAGGCGCTGAGAAATAACTTCGGGTCGGTGGCGCGCAGGATCTCGCACATGCGAATCTCGTGCTCGGGCGCGCGGTAGGAATGGAGAAAGAGCACGGCCACCGCTTCGAAGCCCTCTTCTTTTATAACGCGCGCCACCTCGCGCGCTCCATCTTCATCGAAGGGCGTGCGCACCGATCCGTCGGCGAGCATGCGTTCGGTGACTTCAAAAATATTCTCCCGCGGCACCAGCGGCCGGTGTTTGCGAAATCGCGGATTAAAGGACTCCGGACGATTGATCCGCCCGATTTCGTAAACGTCGCGGAATCCCTTGGTGGTAATGAGCGCGGTCTTGGCGCCGTTGCGCTCGATGATGGAGTTAATAACCACGGTGGAACCGTGGATCAGGCTGGAAACTTCGCTGAAGCGCACCGACGCTTTCGTCAAACCTTCCAAAACACCGCGCGCCAGCTCCGCCGGCGTCGACAGCGCCTTGGCCAGAGTCAACGAGCCCTTCCCCTCGTCAAAAACCACCACGTCGGTAAATGTCCCGCCGATGTCGACTGCGACTCTCATGTCTTCGCTCCGCTCAGAATCTAAAATTGCAAATCTCAAATTTCAAACTTTGCGACCCAAAAAGCGTAAACTACGATCACTATGAAATCTGAGATTTGAAATTTGCTATCGCGAAGCGTTACCCGCACCGGTGATTGGCGAGATATTCGTTCAACCACTTGTTCCAAGCGTCGTCGATCCTGCGAATCGCGTCCAATTGGAGATCTTCGCCCGCGCCGCTTTCGACAACCGTCGCCACGCGCAAATCGACGCCGGCAAGGTGCGGGTCGGCGCAGAAATGATCGCGCACCATTACGGCGCCGTGTCTCTCCAACTCCGCCAACGCGTGATCGATCTCTGCGACGCTGATCTTGGATTTCCCCAAGGATGCGTACAATTCGGTCATGAAGCGCGCTTTTTTATCGCGACTGCGCAACAACTCGATGACCCGATCGCGGGCGGTTTTCTCATTGG
>CAMLCX010000457.1 GCA_946478635.1 uncultured Pseudomonadota bacterium | reverse complement strand
GGAGGATTTTGATGAGATTGTTGGCGCCTATCAGCAAGCCAAATAGCAAAGCCATAACCCACACGCTATAGGTCGCGTGAGCAGGAACGTTAGTTTGCATCGCGGTCTCGATTCAAAAGGTCGTCAGAAAGCAAACGATCGGACTGCCGATCCCGACGAAGATGATCATCCTAATCGTTGCCAACGCCTCACCCGTGACATTGTTTCTGTCAATCATGATAGCAACCGTCAGGGTGTTCATCATGCTCCCGGGTAGCCGCTGCAAGAACAACGTTGATCCCGTCACGGGCGAGATCCGCTTCGTTCGCTTTCAGCGCCACGGTTCCGGCCGGATGCTTGTACCAGCCGGGATCTTCATCATAATTACGAAGTTGATCGCGCACCTTGACTACCGTAAAGAGTCCGCCCATCGAGATGTAGTCGCCGAATTGTCCCGTGGCGCCCTTCATTGCAATCGTATTTCGCGGATAGGGCATGACCTCGGCCATCTTGCCCATATCCATGCCGGTATGACCCATTGACATATAGGCTGGCAGGAGTGGCCGAACTTGCTCTTCCACGCCTTCCGTTTTCATCCCAACCATGTTCGGAAACTGATGTCCCATTTGATTCATGACGTGGTGCGTCATGTGGCAGTGAAACGCCCAATCTCCCGGCGCATCGGCGATGAATTCCACGTTGCGCGTCTGACCAACCGCTACCAATGCCGTTGTTTCCGGCCACTGCGCCGAAAGAGGAATATCCTCACCGTCGGTGGCAGTAATCCTGAAGTGATAGCCGTGGATGTGCATTGGATGATGGTCCATCGCGCCCAGGTTGCCTAGGCGAAGCCGGACTTTATCTCCGGTTTTGCAAACTAAAGGCGCAGTCGAGGGAAAAACTTTTCCATTCATAGTTAAAATATTGAAATCGTTCATCACCAACGTATTTGGGCGGGCGGTTCCAGCTTCGATCGCCCACTCGCTGATCATAAGCGAAAAATCCCGGTCCACATGATACTCCGGCCGTGGATTTCGCGGATGTATAATGAACATGCCTATCATCCCCATGCCCATCTGCGTCATCTCGTCGTGGTGGGCGTGGAACATGAAGCTTCCGAATTGCCGCAAGGTCCATTCGTATTTAACGGTTTCTCCCGGCTTGATATAGGGTTGGGTCAAGCCGCCGACGCCGTCCATGCCGTTAGGCAGGTAGATGCCATGCCAATGGACCGAAGTGGAGACACCCAATCTATTCGTTACGTAGATGCGAATTCGTTCGCCTTCGACGGCTTCGATGATCGTGCTATTGACCCGACCGTTGAATCCCCAGCACTTAGCCCGTAGTCCGGAGTCAAACGCATGATCGACTTCCTCGGCAAAGAGATGAAATACCTTGACGCCGTCAATCACTTTAAAGGGGAGCGCGCCGCCGTTTGTAACCACGACGGGCTTGTAGCCCTTTCCGGGTAAAACCGCTGGTAACGGTTTGACGTCGATCGGTCCGCCGCTGTAACTTTTTTCCCAGTAGGGCCGGTTGCCGGACTTCGTTTGTCCCGCCGACGGCTGATACTCCGATGAGCCGCCGCCGTGAGTTTTCCCCTGACCCTCCTTTCCCAAGAGCGCAACGCCACCGGCGATCGCCGCCGCTCCGAGACCCAAAATTTCTCGCCTTGATACCTTTTTAGCCATTTTCACTCCTCGGCAATTAATGCCCTTCGAAATTACGCCCCTGTGTACGAGCGCCCCTCATTGCCGCAGCTGCGTCGTCCCCTCGCGTACCGTCGCCCGGCAATCGACCGCTCATGAGATGTGTAAGGTCCGAGCGCGCCAACCAATAGTCACGCAGCGCCTCCACATAGGCCGCGCCGGCTTCGATCTGCTGCTCGCGCGCGCGCAGCAATTGAACGGGGCCCAGCTGCATCGCGTTGTAGTGCAACTGCGCTTCATTAACGATGCGCGTATGAAGCGGGAGCATAATGTCGCGATAGTACAATGCGCGATCGCGCGCCCCCTGAGCTCGGTCCCGAAGCGCGCGCGCGGTGGAGCGAATTTTGATCGCCAGCGCGTAGTATTCCTGCTGAGCACGCCTCAGCTCTGCGGCAGCGCGCCCGGTGCGCGCCTGTCCCTGATCAAACAGCGGAATCGGAAACTCCAGCACTGGCCCGACTTCCCACGCTCCCTCGGTCCGCTCACCCAACGCGCCCATATGCGATTCCGGAATAAGCGCTGTTGCTTTGTTGAGTCCCAGCTGCTCGCCCGCGGACGTTACGCGTTGCCGGGCGTTCAAAAGATCCAGACTTCGGTCGAGCGCGACCCGTTCGATATCCTCCGTCTGGACCGGCTGCTGCGGCGCTTCGGGTAATCGTTCGTCGGTTTGCCACTCCGTCTGTTTTCCCCATAGACCCATTAAAGTGTTCAGTTCTTCACGGCTTTGCCGCGCGGCAACCTCGACCGATCGGAGCGCCAATTTGCCCCCCTCGAGCAGCGCCCTTTCCCGGGCCAGGTCGAGGTCGGTGATGTTGCCCGCTTCATGAAGCCGTCGCGTGACCTCGAACGAGGCGGTGAGCGCCTGTACGATCGTCTGGCGCAGCTCGAGCATTTGCTCGTTTGCTTGATGCGAGAAAAAGGCGGTTCGAACTCGCGCCGTAAAATCCAGGACGACTCCGCTTACCCGAGTTTTCGTCTCCTCAAAGCGGGCGGCCGCCACTCGCTTGCGCAACGGCAAATAAAAATTATCGAGAAAATTCATAACCACGGCGAGTTCCAGGTCCGGTTTGCCTCCGCCGGGCACCGGCCATTTTATGGCCCCGTCAAAGATCGGATTGCTGAGCAGCCCCGCTTGCACCAAGTCTGCTTGCGCTACACCGAGATCTGAATAGACCGCCTGCAGCTCGCGATTGTTAAGCAAGGCGATCTGCACGGCGTCATCGACCGTTAGCTTGTCTTTAAGTAGCGAGCCTAGCTTCTCCGCGGCTTCTTTATCCAGATCAGTGCCGTTATTCCAATAAATATTGATCGCGGCGCGCTCTTCTACGGTAGCTTGCACTTGATCGAAGCCGGCATTGAGGGCGACGGAAGCGCAGCCATTAAGAGAAACAACGCAAAGCAGCCATCCTGTATTTTGTCGAGACAACATTCGCGACAACCTCCTTCACTCACCTACTTCATCTTTTCGATCTTGACGATTGCCTTTTTCGGAACGTCGATGGTAAAGCGAACCTTGTCACCGAATTTCAAGCCTTCTAAGAGGGACGGCGGCTCCACGGGATAGCCCATGGTCATCGCCTCCATGAAACCTTTGATTTCTCCGTGTTCAACGACAATCTGGTTGGCATTCGGCACGGTGGCGATGACCTTTCCTTCTCCCACCACAGTCTTTTGCGCGCCCGTCTCTGCTGCACCAGATCCCTGCGCTTGTTGCGGGCTCGCTGCCGCCGCTAACACGGGCCCTTTTTCGATCTTGACGATGGCTTTTTTTGGCACGTCGATAGTGAAGCGAACCTTGTCACCGGCTTTAAGTCCCTCGAGTAAGGAAGGCGGTTCGACGCGATAGCCCATTGTCATCGCGTCCATGAAGCCTTTGATTTCTCCATGCTCGACGACAATCTGTCCGGCATTGGGCACGGTCGTGATAACTTTCCCGTCGGCCACCACAGTCTGTTGTCCACCCTGTGCTGCCTGCTGAGTGCTATGACCTGGAGCCATCGCAACATCGACAACCGGTTGAGTGGCAGGTATATCGGCGCGGGTGTACATGAGAGTTTTTGAAGCGGACCGCGCCGGAGTTGACATCGCTTGCGGACTGGCGGGATGATTGCTGCTCAGCGGCGGCAACTCGTATGCGGCGCATCCTGAGGCGCCTAGGAAAACAACTCCAACCCAAACACTTTTTAGTTTCATGTTTCGTCCTCCTTCGCTATTGATATCTGTGGCTGACGCATGATCCGGTAGCTAATTACAGTAAATCCCATTATCCCGAAGCTTAGCCGTGCGCTTTCGGATCGTTCGCACAGTGACAGTCCAAACATCCGTGCTTGGCACACACGCGACAAGTGTCTTCCAGTCGCCGCTTGAGCTGCTGGCGCGCTCGATGAATGCGCACGTTAAGATTATTCTTGCTGATTCCGAGACTCGCGGCGACATCGTCCGCCCTTGCTTCGTTTAAATCGAGCTGCCGGATCAAATCGGCATACCGCGGCGTCATGCTTGGAAGCAGTCGCTCCATGCAGGCGCATACCGTCCGCTCCTCCTCGGCCTCGGGTGGAGCCTTCAGCTCGCGCTCCAGTTCAGCGAGCGCCCTATCGCGCGCGCCGTGGCGGCGATAGAGATCGATAATCGTTCGTCGCAGGATCCGATAGAACCAGGCTT
>CAMLCX010000456.1 GCA_946478635.1 uncultured Pseudomonadota bacterium | reverse complement strand
TTGGGCCCAGGCGCCACTTGCGCCAACGTGTAGATCTCGGCGAACTGTTCGCTCGTCAACAAGTGATGCACCTCCACCACATAACGGTGGATGTCCGGCAGGATTGTCGAGGGACCGCCGACGGCCACGAACCAGAGGGCCAAAAAATGGAGAAACAGCGCGCCGAGATCGAGGCGGTCCATCAATCCCGCTCCTTCCAGGCCGCGAAGACGGCGCAAGGCGCGAGAGCAGCGAGAATCCACAGCAGCGGCCAGCGCATGACGCCGACAGCGGCAAAGGCGATCATGCCAAAGAGCCACGGCCGCCAGTGGCGCGGCAACACCATCGCCAACTTGACTACAGTAGCGAGCAGCAGCCCCGCCGCTACCTTCGACATGCCGGCGAGCGCTTGCTGCACCTGCGGCACGGCGCCGTAATGCTGGTAAAGTACGCCCATGCCGACGACCACCAAACACGGCCAACCCAGGTAACCTGCGACAGAGGCTGCGGCGCCAGTCCAGCCGGCGAAACGATGCCCGACCATCACCGTGAGATTGAGTACGTTCGGTCCGGGCAGGAGCTGTCCGAGAGTCAACAGGTCGACAAACTCCCGCTCGGTGAGCCAGCGCTGTTGCTCCACGAGTCCGCGCCGAGCCCAGAACAGCGCGCCGCCAAAGCTCGAAAGGCTAATCCGTGAGAATGTAAGGAACAGCGCCCATGGGCTGACGCGTACTTTGTGCGGCGCTGCTTGACTCATAGTTTCTTGATTAGTCGCATCGACGAATTTGTCGCCGAACTGTCCGTCGCAGCGCAAAATCCTCGCTGCAATCCTGACAGCATGCCGGAAAGTTCGTTGCGCCGCCAGAGTTTTTAGCAGCGCAGAAAACAATTCGAGAAATTAAACTCGATACGCAAGACGCGAGACTCTAGACGCAATCGTTGAATGGGCCCCGGGCTGAAACAACTTGGACGAAGCGCAGCGCTTGAACGATTTGAACGATTTGAACGGGGCTTCAGTCTCCTTGAGAGGTTGGAACGGGCCGTCAGGGATGGTTCAGTGCCGCGGAATTTCAACCGCAAAGGTCGATCCCTCGCCAACTTGGCTCTCGACCAGGATTCTACCGCCATGAGCTTCGGCGATTTTCTTGCAAATGACCAGCCCGAGGCCCGTTCCTCTGCTTGGGGATAATTTGCCGCTGGTACCCTGGTGATACTTTTTGAACAGATCGCCTATTTCATCAGCCGGTATTCCTTCGCCGGTGTCTCTCACCCAAAATCGAATGTCACCGTTCAGCCGGCGCGCGCCGATTTCAACCACACCTCCCGCCTCGGTGAATTTAATCGCGTTGCTAATGAGATTAGACAATACCTGTTCCAGCCGCCTTTGGTCTCCATTGATTTCCGGCAGGCCGGGTTCGAGGACGGCCGTGATCGCAATCTTTTTGACCGTGGCCATGGGAGTGTAGCTTTTTAGACTGCTGTGAATGAGTTGATAGAGGTCGATTCTTTTCTTGATCAAATCAAGCCTGCCGGCTTCGATCTTCGAGATGTCGAGAACATCACTGACAATATCGACGATACTCTTGCAGGTCATCTGTATCGTGCCGAGCCATATTTTTTGTTCATCGCTGACCGGACCGAAACCTTCACTCTGGATTAACTCCGCGGTATTTTGAATGGTGTTCAAAGGCCCGCGCAGATCGTGGGCGATCATTGCCGTAAAGTCGACCTGAAGCTTATTGAGTTCCTCAAGCTCCGCCGCCTGCGCCTTGATCCTATCGAGGGATTTCTCGTTGAAGCGCCAGGCAATGATGCTGCCGATGGAAGACCAACAAATGAAGAAGGCATGAATACCGGCCCAGGTCCACGGCGCCTTGATCGCCGCCGCGTGATTGAAAACCTCCTCAGGCCAAAGCGCGCCTACGAGCCCATGATGAATGCCGACGTAGGCGATCGCGACAATGTAGGGAACCCAATCCTGCAACAGTGCGAGAAAGGTCAGCATGACGAAAAAGTGAAAGTGAAGCTCAATGTAGCCCCCGGACAGATGCACCAGAGTAGCCGAAGCGGTCATGAGTCCCGCCGCGACGGCGACCGCCTGAAAGGTGCGACCAAATCGTTTTATGCTTCCGAGAGCTGCAAAAAGAGCAACTAAAGAGCCTTCAAAAGCGGTGTGCAGCACGGTGCCGTCGCGAAACATCGCGCCGCTGCTGAACTCCCAACTGTAACCGAGCACCGGACCAACCACTGCGATCACGACCCCGTGAAACCAGGTGAGACCCAGCAGGAAAGAGTATCTCTTTTGCCAGACTTCCTCCGGCAAGCTGCCGCCGTCGGGAAACAACGATCGCAGTTTTGTTTTCAAGCTGACAACTTCAACAGGTGTGCTCATTGCGTGATATCTCTTGTTCCACTTAGACGGCGTTGCGTTCTATCTGAGGCGCACATTGATTGTCCAAGGAAGTGGCGCTTTTATTCGATGGGAAGGTGCGGCGAAACGGCGTCGTCTCGGTTGTATTCAACCCGCAATTGTCGCTCATCAGAATCAGAAATAGTTTTTTCCGTTATCGCGCAGACAGATGAAGATGTAAAGAAGCACAACCCAAAATACGCCAAAAACAACAAATGATTGCAGGATTGTTACTTCAGATTCCCCAGACTGACTGATCCCTTCGTCCGGAGACTCGGCACTCCCGCTTTTAGCGCGCGGGAATTCCACCAGGATAAAGCTGTTCGACGAAGCCTTCGCCGCTGAGCTGTCTCATAAACCGGTCGTCGATAAACTCGGCGAGAAAAGCCTCGGCGGGCCGGCCGGAAACGCCCAACTGTTCCAAGACGGTTTTCGTGCCTTCGACGCTCGGATAGGGTACCGGCTCCATGTAGCGAGTGTCCGAGTCATAGGCATGTTGCAAAATAACTGGATCCGAGACGCGCGTATACTTTTGTATGGCTGCTTTGGCTTCAGCGGGTCGTTTTCGAATATAGGCGATCGCCTCCAGAATACCGGCAAGAAAGCCGCGCATCCGCGCCGGCTGCTTCGCAATATAGGGACGCATCGCCGCAGTGCAGTTTCCAATGTAGGGGATGTTGAGATCACCGAGCTCCAGCAAAGGCTTGAAACCCGCCTGCGCAGCCTGCAAATCGTTCGGAGAGGTTGCGAAAATCGCCTGCACTCTGCCGTTGGCCAGCGCCGCAAACGCCGCGCTCGTTGATCCGCTGTAAATAATGGAAACATCCTGGCCCGGTTTCATGCCCTGGCGCGCGAGAAAAAGCTTTGCGGCAAAATCGCTGGCTGACCCCGGGTTGGCGACAGCCAACACCTTGCCGCGCAGGTCCGCGATCTTTTGGATGGCTGGAATCACCATGATCTTCGAGGTGAGCTTATGAACCACACACGAGGTGATGGCCACATCTCCGCCGCTCAAACGCATCTGCACCAAGGGAGGACCGGCCGAGAAATAGACTTGAATATCGCCGCTGAGCAGTGCCGGCCTGCCGGCCGCACGGGGCAAGTAGATCGGCCTGACCTGCAAGCCGTGCTTTTCGAAAAGTCTGGCATCAGCGCCGACCCAAAGCGGCAATATCGATGCGGACAGAGTTCCATGCCCCGCGGAAATGGTCGGCGTTTCTTGGGCCTGGGAAAGCGCTGACCAAAGAATAACCATTCCGCAGACGATGAGGTTGATTCTCAAGTTTCTAAAGTCCCGCTTCATTTTGATAGAGAGCATTCACGCCTTGTGCATAAGCCTAGCCTTGCTTACTAAACAACGCGACTATGACGCAATATCACCAGGCCAGGCCCCGACTATTGGCGAAGATGACACGAGTACCTCGCCTTAAATCTCCGATTTATTTGTCGTCACGACTGTTCGGAGCTTCTCGATGACAACTCCTTTCGCCTCGTCATCACCGGTCCAGAAGTCATCAATGTTTCGTATCGCGGTTTCGACCTCTCCCTGCATCAGCTGGATGGCTCGTCTTAACTCCCCATGTTTGCGAGCCAAGTCACTGTAACTATCGATCATGCCTTGGTCGGGAAAGAACTGCTTTTGATTTCTAACCGCCAAATTAACCGCCGAATGATTTGATGAGCGCGCATTTTCCGCATCCCGTCTTTGCGATTTCTCCTTTTGGATTGCCAACTCTAAGTTGCGTGCTTGTCTGATCTCGTCGTCTTCGCTTCTGATTCGATCTACTTCTTGCCAGACATCAGAAAGTAACTCGTCGATAAGACTGATCCTTTCAATTGCCACGGTAACACGTTCGCGGTTCAAGCTTAGACTGTTGGACTCCACTGTCCCCGTAAGAATTTCGTTCACAAACTGCAGCTGTTCGCGGACGCGAACTATTGGCGAGTCATTCATCTCAGGC
>CAMLCX010000455.1 GCA_946478635.1 uncultured Pseudomonadota bacterium | reverse complement strand
CTCCCGCGAGGTCAACTCCAGGGCCTGCAGGTAGGCGGCGAAGTCTTCGTCATCGATGAAGGTCGCCCCTCGGTTCACCCCGCGATGGGTGATGTGCTGGGGGATGCCGGGCAGTTCCAGGCGTGGACGGCGCATGGCCCCACGATGCCGGGCAGATCAGACCTCAACAGTCGGCGCACCGATCAAAAAGGGGTCAGAGAACATTTCCCCGAGACACCCCCAAGCCGCAGCGTGTTTCAAACGGAAATGTTCTCTGACCCCTTTTCGACATCGACGAAGACCAGATCGCGGCGTGGATGCGCCAGATCACTGCGAAGCCAGGTGTTGGGAAGCGGCCGGTAAAGAAGTGAAGATGCCACGATAGGCCATGCCGTCAATACAAGTGCAGAGAGACACGTGGCTTATCAAGCCAGGCAGACGCCCCTGCCAGACGACGACCGAATTTATTTAGCCACGCCGCCACTATTCTCGGGAGCCGCTCGAGAACGCTTCGCCGATTGGGGCCATTCGCCGGTGACCTTGCCGTTGGCATCCAGGAAGCGGATGGTCGGTGTGCCATCCGTACCGACTTCGGCAACCAGACGCGGGCGCCCCTTCGCATCCTTCAGCTCCATCGACGACGAATCGTCGTCGTTGCGACCGATCCACGCACGCGGCACGTGCATGCGTCCATGCGCGGCCATGTAATCCATCGCGCGCTTGTTCTGCGCCTCGGGTGAATCGTCCGCATGCGCCTGCATCTGTTTGACCAGGTCCAGCAGGGGCCAGTCCGGCTCGTCCTTGATCAGCAGGCCGCTCTTGCGCTTGTCGCCGTCCTGCATGGCATTGAGCGCCATCATCTCGTCCTGCCCGTACTGGTCGAAGCTGAGGTGGCCGTAGCGCGAGACGGTGCCGTCCTTTTCACGCTTGCCGCCAAAGGTGAGGCCGCCGCTCTCCGAGCCCTCGGCGTCGTAGAAAATGATGCCGGCGCTGTCGCCGGCGGCGCGGCTGGGGTGCGGGTATTCCTTGCCCTTTTCGATGATGCCCGGTTGATGCGCATGGTTGGCAATGATCATTCGCAGGGTGCCATCGGGCTCAACCACACGAATGCGTTGCACGTCGATACTGTCGAAACGCGCGTCTCCCGGCACACGGGCAAAACCACTGAGCAGGGCGACAACCACCGCCAGGGTCAGCACGCCGGAATAGACGGGCAGGAACTTCGGATGCGAGAACAATCGCATGGTGTAGCCTCCGCGTTGGTCGGTGATGGCATGGTAGGCAGAGGTGCGGGCTCACGCGCACCCCAGAGGTCATGCGTGGGCATGCACGCAGTCTTGATCAAAAAGAGGTCAGAGAACATTTCCCCGAGACACCCCCACCCGCAGCGTGTTTCAAACGGAAATGTTCTCTGACCCCATTTTTCCGCGCGGAACAATCAGAATTTGTCCCTGGCACCTTTTTTATTTTCGTTCCAGAAATTGTCCCTGACACCTTTTTGCTAAACCATGGCTCGAAGAATTCGCTCTTGCGCGGCCCGCATCTTATCCCTCATCAACTGACTGATCTGTCCATGACGCGTAGCTTCACTCTCCCAATCACGGCGCATTTGATCCAACTCAATCAGCCGAGCATCCTTCCTTTCGACCTGCGCAACGAACTCGGACATGTAACTGAACAGAGTTACGTATGGGTGCTCATAGTATTCGCCAAATCCCCTTGCATGAGCTGCGCTCTCCTGTAAGAAGGACGCCCCTTCTTTAAAAAAGGCCCAAGCATCATCAGAATTCAGACGCGGATCCACTGCCGCTTTTAGCCTAACGCGCCCAAGAGTATTCAATGAAAAGGCGTGTCTATGAACGCTCACGCTTTTCTTGGCGTACGAATACGCCCGATCATGAAAGCCCGCATCACTTTCGAGCAAAGCTCGCTGATCCCAGTACCGGCCATTCCAATCGAAATCATTGCGAAGCGCCTCGTACCAATCTCTTGCACGATCAGCACTTCCGGAACTTGAAATGACAGAATCCTTGTCCATAAGCTGACGGAGAACCAGCACTGGATAGGTCCTTTGCCTCATTGAACTAGGCGAAACCAACGGAGCAAGTGACTTCACGCAATCAAGCGAAACGTCATACCTCGCCGCGCTCGGGACATGCTGACGATAAACATGCTCAGCAAGCATCCGATGGCGATACCGCAACCCTCGCGCATCAGCCAGCAAGAGCTCGTCATACGGCGCCTCGAAAAAGCCCAAATCAGCGAGCTTCTCGATCCCGGCAATATCAAGCGCGACCTTCGTCGGGAGTGAATAGCCGAAACGATGAACCAACGCAATTGCATAGAGAACCTTTAACTGCGCCTTCGTCGCCTGCTTGGCAATTCCTGTCCACTCGGCGTCAAGTCGAGAATAGAAGCCACGCCCCTGCTCGAGCGCGGCCAACGCCATAAACAAGTCTCCATTGTTGTCTTTCTTGAAGTAGTGCCAAAGTCTTTGCTCACTCCACCCCGTCGCGATTCCGAGTCGCGCAACAAGCTCCCTCCTTCGCGCGATCGAAAGTGCGTCGGGGCGATTCACCTCTCCAAAGTTGAAAGTTTCAACCAGATCAACTTGCAAGTCCTGTTCCAGGATCGAGGCACGGAAGCTGCGTTCTGCTACTGCAACCAGCGCTCTAGCACCTTGAGCTTTGCAGCGAAGAAGGATTTCACCGATTGTTCCGGCGAAATCCGCCGCATTGTCAAAAATTAGAAAGGTCCTCGGATTGGCTTTCAGCCAGCCTACGACCGCCTCGACGTCAGGGCGATCAAGCTCTCTGAACTTGAAAACCTGAAATCCCGCACTAACCATTGCTTGACCGACCCGATACAAGGCCGTACTTCGCCCTGCGCCCGGGTCACCCGTAAAGAGAACGACCCCGGATTGATTCGAGCGTCCTCTCTCTGCAATCGTCCTTGAAGCAGAATCAGTAATCTGACGTGATGCATCGAGATTGTTCGCAATGTCTTGCCACTCAGGCTCATCACCACCGTAGAAATCGTGGGAACGTCGCGACGCATTTCGACCTTCGGCGAGCACCGCAAACTGTTGATTAAAACGCGCAACAAGAGCGGGAGACAAAACGGACCTAGAAATTTCTGCGTGGCGCTCCCTGTACTCTTCGATTTCTTGCGTCAATGCCTTGAAGAACACCTCGGCATCAGCATCAACGGGGACGACATTTCCTCTTTTTAGACGACGTTCGTCGATCTCACTCAACCCCTTCACAACCGCAATAGTTGGAAAGCCTGTCGCTTCCTGCGCGGCGGTCCCTCGTGTAAGGGCTTCCACTAGATCGAACTCGTCCACCAAGCGAGCCCCGACGACAAGGAATGGGCGCTGGAGCCATTGATTCCAGAACTCAGAATGCCAATCCCCTCTACTTCGAACGGCCTTAGCGTACTCCCTAAGCGTAAAAATAATGCCCTCGCAACTTTCTCCAAGCGACGTCGCGCGGCCATGTAGATGCACTACTTGAACGCTACCAGAAGAAATTTTGGACGGCGTCAAATCATCCATCCAAGTCAGGGTGGCAGGCGAAAATTTTCGCGTCTCACGCTGACGAAGCTGATCAAATACGTCGTCAATATTGAGCGTCCAAATACGCTCAAAGGGCATATCAAGCACTTGGCCATGCCACGTTGGGCGAGTACTCGTGAAACGACCTTTCAAGTATTTTGAAAGAGCGCCCGCCTGATCCTTTTGCGAATGACGGGCTTCGTCAAATACAACTGGAAGATTGCCAGCCTCAGTTTCCTGAAAGCCTAGAGAAAACTCGCGATTAATTTCACGTGAAAGCCCGGGACCACTCGGGAGACTATTGCCTGCGCGATCAGCAGCGCTCATGCTGAAACCCGCGCCAAGCAACAAATTGTATTGAGCCTCGGCTATGCCACGAACGAGCTGCGCCGCCTCATCAGCTGAGAGCCCAAATTCAACAAGCCGCATGACCCGCCCCCTATGTCGTCAGATTGATCTCATCGAGCGTTCCAGCCAGCGAAATCTTGCACTACATATTCCGCCGATACTCCCCACCCACCTCATACAACGCATGGCTGATCTGCCCCAGCGAATGCGTCTTCACCGCCTCCATCAGACTCTCAAACACATTCCGCCGCTCGCGCGCCGTCGCCTGTAGCCCACGCAATCCCTCGGCCGCATAGCCGTTGCGGTTGCCCTGATACCCCGCCACGTTCGCGATCTGCTGCCCCTTCTCCTCTTCCGTGGAGCGGATCAGCTCGATCTCGGTGACGATGTCGCCGCCGTGTTCCTTGGGCAGGAAGGTGTTGACGCCGACCAGCGGCAGGCTGCCGTCGTGCTTCTTGTGCTCGTAG
>CAMLCX010000454.1 GCA_946478635.1 uncultured Pseudomonadota bacterium | reverse complement strand
TCCGGCGCCGGCTGGGATTGAACAGCCCCTATCGTTGGCTCCGATTGTGGCGCCGTTGGATTCCAACGCTGGTAGAGCACGTGGGCAAGAAAACCGCCGACAAAAGCGAGGGCCACAAGGGAAAATACGCCGGCGCTAGAACGCATTACGGTTTTCGCTCCCACAAGCGCAGGAAGGTTTTGCGATATTCCTCAGCCAACGGGCTGGCATCACGGAACACCAATAAATTTTCGTCATTACGATTGTCCGCCGAATGGGTCCAATTGTATGAACCGGTTAGGACGATGCGGCGATCGATAACGGCGAACTTTTGATGCATGAGCCCGGGCTCTTTGTCAGCCAATTTCGATGTGGCTCCGGAGACCCGGCGGACGGCAATCTTTTGCGTATCGAAAAATTTGCCCTTGGAGTTGTCGTTGGTTCTGTCGAATTCCCGATCGATGACGACTTGAACCGCCACGCCGCGCTTCTTTGCTTGAACCAGGGCGCTGGCCAAGTCATCGCTGGTGAACGCGTAGACGGCGATCAACAATTCTTGCTTGGCCGCCTCGATCTCACGGAGAATGTGCGCCGAACACTTTCCTTGCGGACTAAAACAGGTCTGAACAACCATCTCCGCGAAGAGGGTGGGCGGAACCGACAGCACGCTCAACAAACACAAGCTCACCGCGACTGCCGGTTGCTTCATGCTTCCACTCTGTGCCGCCGAAAACGACGTTTTGGAGAGCTGAGACACATCTCCACAAAGAATTTCTCCAAGACAATGCGTGGCTCGGCGCTGGATTTGAGCCGCAGATCGGCTTCGAACAGGCCTTGCATGAACGAACTTAGCTCCGCGAGCGAAAAACGCTCGGCGCGTTGCAAGCACATATAATCCCCGTACGGATTACGTCCCCCAAGGGGGGACACACCCTGGCGTAATACCGTTTGTTGAAACTGGGAATAGCTTAAGCCGGGGCGCCACAGCTTTGCCAAGCCGCCGGCAAGAAGCTGCCGGGCTGCCAGCAGACGACGGAGTTCGCTGGCCACTGTCCCCAAGATTTTTAGCGGATGCTCGCCCTGAGCAATCAAGCGTGCCAGCTGACCGAGCGCGGACGGCGCATCGCGTTCACCGAGCGCACGGGTAAGGTCAAATATCCAGCCCTCGCCGCGATCGGCGACCATCAGATCCACGTCTTCGACGCGAATCACTGCACGGTCGCCAACGAAACATATGAGTTTTTCGAGTTCCTGTTGAAGCCCCCGCAACTCACCGCCGGCCCTCGAGAGAATCATCTCCCTGGCCTGTACGTCCAAATTCTTGCCCGCTTGGCGCACCCGCTTGATGACAAACTCCATGAGCCCATCGCGGGTAATCTTGCCGGTCCGATCCCGTTCGATGGCGAGGTGAAGCACCGCACCGAGGCCTTCAAACTGTTTAAATAGCCGCGTTCGGCGGTCGACTTGGACCGCGGTCAAGAGTAGAAAGCTCCATTCAGGAAGGCCATCATCCAACAAGGCTGCGAGCCTATTCTCCTCGGCTCCCTTGCGCTTGGTCAAATCCATCGGGCGAGCTTGGCAATATGCCAGGAGCGTGCCGGCCTCCTCCCGGTCCTCGCCGCCAACCCCGAGGAGTTCGAAAAACTCGCGCGCCGCCCCGCTGTCCAGCCCGTTCCATCGATCTTGCGACCAGCCTTCGACGACCAGCAAGTCGAGAAGGAGTTTGGCGGCATCTTCTCTCTTGCTTTCGCGCCAGAGATCCAGAACCCTTTCACCCAGTTCGCCGCTTTGTTCCCGCGCGTAAAAATACGGCGCGCTGTCGACCCACAAAAGTTTTTTCCCGGGAAAAAAAGGCGGCGTCATCAGAGACGATTCGATCTGCTCCCAGTTCGCCGAGCGACCATCAAAACGCTCGAGGTTAAACCCGCGCTGTTCCACCGGAACCACTTGGTCGAGTATGGCATTACAGGCCTCGCCCACCTGCAGATCGTCGCCGAAAAGAAGCAGAAGCCGGGGTCCCTTTTCCCCCGCCAAATCGGACAAAACCGTTTTTAAATCGCGTTGCACAATTGAAAACCTGACTGCGCGTCGCGGCGCAGGGTTGGTTAAGAGCTTAGAGTCGGCGCTGCTTTCGCGAAAATCGGGAAACTTTGAGCTCGTCCGCAGTAAGCGTCAGTGTTTCGGGATCCACATCTGGTTTTTTTCGTTCCACGCGTAATCCGATCTCCACACCTTAAGACCGATCGTATATTTGCCCCCCGACTTGGTGACGAAAATCCTTTCCGTCGAGTGGGGAATCTCGGTCCGGGCAATGATCATGACTTTTTTTGAGATACCCTTGTTAATGAGGATGCGATCCCCCTCGCGCATGGTCACACGATTCTCGCGCCTACGTCGCTGGCTCATGGCGCAAAACTATCACCGCCCAACTCGCCAGGCAAATTATCTTGTAATCACCAAAATGGCGGTCGCTCATTCTCGCAGTATAGCGGCAGTCTACGGGTCACGAGAAACTTGAGATAGCTTGACATTCCCACGTGCCTCCGATAGCTCTCGCTGTCAAACCCCGGCAGCTACTTTCCCATGATAGTCGACGTTCATGCGCACTACGTCCCGCACGACAGTCTCAAGATGGCGACCGAGATTGGCGCCCGCCATGGCCTGGAGATCGGCAAGAACGATCGTGGTCGCACCGTGGTGACGCGCGGCGGAAAGCCGTTTCTCACCCAACTCAAAGCCGAATTTTTCGATCTCGACTTGCGCCTTTCCATCATGGACCGGCAAGGCGTGGACATGCAGGTACTCTCACCGGCGAGTTCCTACTTCTTTTATTGGATGCCGATTGAAGAAGCCCTCGAATATGCCCGCTGGCTTAACGATCAATTGGCTCAAGCCGTCGCCAAGCATCCGACTCGTTTGATCGCGCTTGGCACGGCGCCGCTGCAAGACGGCGAGAGGGCAGCGGCAGAACTGAAGCGAGCCATGACCGTGCTCGGTTTGCGCGGCGTGGAAATAGCTTCCAATGTCAACGGACGGTATCTCGATGACCCGGCGTTCGATCCATTCTGGGAGGCCGCGCAGGCGCTCGGCGCGCTGATCTTCGTCCACCCTAACCAGGTCATCGGCGCTGACCGGATGAAAGATCACAACCTGGCTAATTTGATCGGCAACCCGACAGACACTTCACTGACTTTCGCCAAACTTATCTTCAGCGGCGTCCTGGAACGCTTCCCGAAGCTTAAATTTTTGCTCGCCCACGCCGGCGGCTTTCTACCTTATACCTGGGGCAGGCTAGAGCGCGGTTACCGCATTCAAAACCCCGCAACCGCAAATATTTCCCAACCTCCCTCAGAGTATGTTAAGTTGCTTTATTTCGACACGATTACTCACAGCCGGATGGCCCTGGAATATTTGATCGCGAACTTTGGCGCCGAGCATGTGCTGCTCGGCAGCGACTATCCCTACGATATGGGCGATCCTGAGCCGGTCGCGTCACTATGCGCGGCGTGCGTCGACGCTGAGCAAATCGATCAAATGACCCGTGCCAACGCTTGTCAACTACTCAACATCGGCATTTAGGGTATTCATAAACTTTTTCTCGGAGGCAACCATGCGACTTGTTACTTTCTCGCGTAAAAACGAACAGCGGCTTGGCTTGATGGGGCCGCAGGAGCAGATCATTGATCTTGCAGAGGTCAACCGGCGTTATTTGAAAGGCGGCAACCCGCCGTTTCTAAAGAGCATGCAGGCCTTTATTGAGGCCGGCGGCAAAGCGGTTCAAATCGCGCGCAAAGCGGAAAAGTATGTTGCTGGAAAAAATCCCGAAGAGCAAAAGAAGCTCGCAGGCGTTGGCGCGCTGTTAAGACCCAACCAGGCGAAGATCATTTCGCCGATTCCCCAGCCGAAAAAAAATTGCGTGATGCTGGGGATCAACTACCGCGAGCATGTCGACGAAGGCGCGCGCGCGCGCGAGTTGGAAATTAAATATCCCGAATGGCCCGTCTTCTTCACCAAACCGGCGACGTCGGTCATCGGTCATCTCGGCAAAGTTGTCAATCATAAATGCACGACCAAGCTCGACTGGGAAGTGGAGCTCGCGGTCGTCATCGGCCGCAAAGGCCGGGACATTCCGAAAGACAAGGCCTACGATTACGTGTTCGGCTACACGGTTTGCCTGGATATGACCGCGCGGGAACTGCAGCGGCAACACGGTCAGTGGTTTAAGGGAAAATCCCTCGACACGTTCTGCCCCCTCGGCCCGTGGATCGTTCACAAAAGCGCGCTGCCCGACCCGCAGCAGGTTCGTCTCATCTGCCGGGTCAACGGCGAAGTGATGCAAGATGGCAACACCCGCGACATGATCTTTGACATT
>CAMLCX010000453.1 GCA_946478635.1 uncultured Pseudomonadota bacterium | reverse complement strand
GCGCTCCTTCCCGGAACTACCGTGAAAGTCGTCGAGGAATGTTCGGGGCACGATGGCACTTGGTCGATGAAAAAGGAAAACTTCGAGCAATCACTGAAATGGGGTAGCCGTGCCTTTAGCGGCATGGCGGAAGGAGATCCCAAAGTCACCTGCTCTGATTGTCCGCTTGCGGCGATCCAGATCGAGCAAGGCAACGGCCGGCGCCCGCTCAATCCGATGCAGATTTTAGCGAAGAGTTACCGTGGCGAGCCGATCGGGTAGCTTCTTGCTCGCCGCCTTGCGCCGGGTTGTTGAAGCGGCATTGCACTTGAGCCCACAAATCTCCGCGACCGCGTCGCGATATTTGAGCCAAAAATCCAGCGCCTCGATCATGGTTCGAACCACGGCGCCGCGCCGCATGGGCGCGACATTTTCAAGAATAGCGCTCCATGCAGCCAGTCGATGATTTCCCTCGACCTGGCGATGCGCCTTGGTCAGGGCCAGCTTCTCGACCGGTAAGCCGTAGAATTTTACCAGAGGATGTTCTTCCAGCGGCGCGGGTTGGCTCTTCTCCGAACCCAACGCCGCGCGCTCGTCGGCATTTCCTTCGACAAAAATAGTTACGATGGCCGCCGCGATATCCCAACCGAAGCTCTCTGTCGCCTCGTCGAGAAAGCTGCGATAGCGTTCGGCGGCCGGCAATAGCTCCACGTGCTCGAAGCGTTTGAGGTCCATGCCCAGGCCCCGGGGATACTCCAGAAACAGCAGCGGATGAGGGCTACCGGCAACCAAGCCGCCGGTTTCCTCCTCATACAAATTTTCTGCAAGACTTCGGCGAATGACCGGAATGGGGCAGCGTACGTACGCTCTGCCGACCATCACCGGGAAGTCGCGGACGTAGGTCGCGTATTCTTGTTCGAAGTGGTAATGCAGGCGGTCCTTGGCAACCCGACCCGAGGTGAACAGCGGCCATGCCCAGTGCTTCTTTCGTTCCATGACACTGAGCATTTCTTCGCGAAACGTTTCCCGGTCCATAGCCGCCCTCCTGCTCGTCACCAAGGCAAATTCTATCAAGTAGCCCAGCAACGATGGTGCCAAGATCTAACAGGCTAATCTTGTTGGCCTTGAAGGAGTGAGGACGAGCGGCAGAACGGTGAATCCTCCATTTTGACAGGAAAAATCGGGCTGCGCTGCCGACTTGGGTCTTCGAATCCTGAAAAACGATGGACCAAGTGATGGGTATGATCCGCGCAACACGCCCGCACGGAGCAAATGTTGTGGCATCCGCGTCAAGCCTGTGACACCCACGTCGCCGGTCTCAGATAGCGCGCCTTTTCGAGGTCGCCGATCCGGCGCGACTAGTCGACTGTAGCCGTTGATTCGCGTCTGAATCTAAAGAGCCCTTCGACCAAGCTCAGCTTGAACGGTAGAGGCACAAGCCGTTCGTGCTGAGGGGCGGCCCGCCCTGAGCCATGCCGAAGGGAAGCATGAACGGCGAACCCATTTTGCTGTTACACCAACTAGTCTACTTTGCTGCGCATGGTGACGAATTCCTCGGCTGCGGTAGGATGAATCCCGATGGTGGCGTCGAAGTGGGCCTTGGTCGCGCCACAGTTGAGCGCCACGGCGAGGCCCTGAATGACCTCGCCGGCGTCCGGCCCGACCATATGGCAGCCCAGTACACGATCGGTGGATTGATCAACCACCAGCTTCATCATAGTCCGTTCGTCCCGGCCCGTGAGTGTATGTTTTAGCGGCCGAAAAGAGGTTCGGTAAATATCGACTTTGAACTTTTGCTCGCGCGCCTGCGCCTCGGTGAGCCCGACAGTACCGCAATTGGGCGTGCTGAAGACGGCTGTGGGCACGTTGAGATAGCTCGGCCGCATCGGTTTGTTATTGAACAAAGTGTTGGCGACCGCCATTCCCTCCGCAATCGCCACCGGGGTGAGCATCATGCGATCGGTGCAGTCGCCGATGGCGTAAATGCTTTCAACATTCGATTGGGAATATTCGTCGACCAGGACGGCGCCGATTCCGCTCTGTTTGACTCCGGCGCGCTCAAGCCCCAAGGCGGCGGTTTTAGGCATCCGCCCGGTGGCGTAAAGAATCTTATCCGCCTCAATGACGCTGCCGTCCGTGAGCGTCGCGCGCAGCGTCTCCCCAGACTTATCGATTCTGCTGATATCCGCCTCAAAGCGCAGATCGACGCCGCGCTTGCGCATCTCCGCGGCGAGCGTGGTACGAATGTCATCGTCAAAGCCGCGCAAGAACGATGCGCCGCGATAGAGCTGAGTCGTGTGCGCGCCCAAACCGTGAAAGATGCCCGCGAATTCGACCCCGATATAGCCGCCGCCGACGATGATCACCCGGTTCGGCAGGGTCGTTAGATAGAAAGCTTCATTGGATGTAATGGCGTATTTGTAACCGGGGATTTCCGGCACTGCGGGCCAGCCGCCGGCGGCAGCGAGAATATACCTGGCGGTAATTTTTTTTCCCTCGACGCTGACCGTGTGCGAATCTAAAATTTCAGCGTGCGCTTCGATGATTTCGACGCCCGAGTCGCCGAGGACTTTTCGATAGATG
Organism: uncultured Pseudomonadota bacterium; assembly: GCA_946478635.1. The sequence goes on along the minus strand of CAMLCX010000453.1, from coordinate 1,790 downwards.
CCGTTCAGGCGGGCGATTTCCTTGTTTTTGTTGGCGATGAGTTTTTCCCAGTCAAACTTGTGTTCTCCCACATTCCAGCCAAATCCCGCGGCGTCGCTAAAATCGTCGCTAAAATGCGAGGCATAAACCAACAGTTTCTTCGGAATGCAGCCGACGTTGACGCAGGTGCCGCCGAGGTAACGCTCTTCGGCGACGGCGACTTTAGCGCCGTAGGATGCCGACATGCGGCTGGCGCGCACGCCGCCGGATCCCGCGCCGATCGTGAAAAGATCATAATCGTACTGGGCCATGCTCAACCACCTCTAACTTAGATGTCTCTTATCGATCAAAAGTAGCATCGCCGGATGTAAAAGTCTCGCCGCGCGCTTTGACAGGAAGCATCGTTTCATGAACAATGACCAAACCTTCGTTCATCAATGCCCACTCATCATGTCAAAAGCCGCGGTTGAAACCCACTCAGGAAGCGAGCGCTTGCTGCAGGCGCTAAGTGCTTTGCGCCATCGCAACTATAGGCTTTACTGGTTCGGCCAGCTCTCGTCGGTCTTGGCGCAGAACATGGAAGGCGTGGCTCAGGGCTGGCTCGTCCTCGAGCTGACCGATTCGCCGCTGCTGCTCGGTCTCACCGGCCTGACCTTCGCGACCCCGACCATCGCTTTGACGCTGCTCGGCGGCGTGATTGCCGACCGCGCCGATCGCCGGCGCATCATGATCTTGTCACAGAGCGCATCGGCACTGAATTTTTTTCTGCTCGCGACACTGATCCTGATCGGATGGATCGCCCTATGGCACGTGATGGCCGTTGCCTTTGTGTCCGGCTGCGTGCGCGCCTTCGATCGTCCCAGCCGCATGGCGCTATTGCCGCAAATGGTGCCCAAGGAAGACATCGCCAACGCCGTCGCTGTCGGCGGCACGATTTGGCAGCTCAATCGCCTCGTCGGCCCGGCGCTCGCGGGCATGCTCATCTATTTGATCGGCATCGGCCCGACTTATTACTTCTGCTTTGGCGCTTCACTCATCGCGGTTTGCCTCTGGCTTGGCATTCGTTTGACCACACAATCGACGGCGCCCGCGTCCGGCGGTGTGCTGCAGCACATGGCCGAGGGGCTTAATTTTATTCGCAAGAGCGAAATCTATTTCATGTTTATCGCGATGATATTCTTCAATAGCGCCTTCGGCATGTCCTATCTGATTCTGATGCCCGTGTTCGCGCGCAATGTCCTCGACGTCGGCTCCCAGGGTTTTGGCTTTCTCCAGAGTTTCGGCGGCGCCGGCGCTCTCGTCGGCGTGCTGGCGGTCGCATGGTTTTCCCATTCCAGTGGAAAAGGGATGCAGGCCCTCACGGGGGCCATGGCGTTTGGCGTCCTACTCATCTCCTTTGCGCTGTCGAAATCCTACGCGCTCTCTTTGGCGCTAGCGTTGGCGCTCGGCAGCGCCAGCCAGTTTTACATGACCACCATCAGTACGGTGCTGCAAGTCAATCTGCCTAACGAGCTGCGCGGCCGGGTGATGGGTATTTACGGCCTGGCCTGGGAACTCATGCCGGTGGGTGGCATGATCGCCGGCGCCATCGCGGAATTCGCCGGCGCGCCCGTCGCCGTGGCCTTCGGCGGTTTTATGGTCGCGGCCATGGCGCTGCTCGTAATGATTTTCTATCCAAGCATCCGCCGCTTGGAACAATAACTCCTCCTGTGTTAGGCAGATCCTATGGCGGAAAAACGAGCCAAGAAAAAAGCCGGAGCGCCGCGCAAGCGGCGCAAGCTCGCCGGCCATTCCACCGGACTTCTGGCAAA
>CAMLCX010000452.1 GCA_946478635.1 uncultured Pseudomonadota bacterium | reverse complement strand
ATCGCCGCGGGATCGACGGTCATATCCTTGTTCCACACCCGTAAACCTTGCTGGTAGTTTTCCGCCAGGATTTTTGCGTCAGTGATCTTCGTGTATTTTGACTCGATCTTCTTGGCAAATTCTTCATCATCGATCGCTCTTTTCACGCCGTCGAGATAGCTCATCAAAAACGCCTTGATCGTGTTGGGATACTTTTGCAAGAACTCGTGCGTCACCGATGTGCCCGGACCGACGATCTTCAAGCCCTCTTTGAAATAGTCGATGATGATCGGATAGCCCTGCTGTTTGGCCAGTTCGGTTTGCGGCGGCGAGATGATTAGGCCGTCGGAGTTACCCACGAGGAAAGTCGACAGCGCTTCCGGCGGACTGCGATGATAGAGCAGTTTTAAATCTCTGCCGACTTCCATGCCTTGTTTGCGCGCCGTCATGCGAATGGCGATCTCGCCGAACGCGCCGGGAAATGTCGTCGCAATGGATTTGCCGCGCAGTGCTTCGAATGTCGTGATGCCTTTTTGCCCAAATAGAATGAGCGAATTCTTGTCCACTGCCGCGGCGACATAGATGATATCCGCGCCCGCCAAATTCGCCGCAATGGCCGCAGTGCCGCCCTGGTAAATATCAATGGTGCTGGAAATAACCCCTTGAACAGCCACGGTGGCGCCGACTTGACTGATCGAGACCGTGAGGCCGCGCTTGGCGAAGTAGCCGCCTTCAAACGCGACGAACAACGGCAGGCTAGTCGTCCCAGAGCCGGCCGTGCCGATCTGCAAGCGGTTTTTTTCCGGATTGGGAGAAGCGGACTGATCGGCCGCTTCGGCAAGGCATGGGAGCCATGCCAACGACAACACCAGAAACACCCGGAACAACCGAACAGGATAATTGAATCGCATTCGCTCGCACGCTCCTCTCTTCAGGCTTTCAAGCTAGCCGACATCGACTCATCGAAACCTAGTGGAATCGACCGAGGACTTCAATATCGCAAACCGCCGAATTTGCTTGCGCGAGAAATTCTATTGAGTGTAGGCTCGAGGCTGATACCGGGAAGGCGCGAGCGACACTTGAATTTTTGCACCACCCGACTGCATATATCTAACTGCTTGTGTTTTGAAAGGAGGTTCTTCCATGAAGACCGTCCGAGACATTATCAACACCAAGGGAAATAACGTTTGGTGTATCGGTCTCGAAAACACGGTGTTCGATGCGCTGCGACGAATGGCTGAAAAATCCGTCGGCGCCCTCGTGGTCATGAATGGCGCACGAATTGTCGGCATAATCTCCGAGCGCGACTACGCGCGTAAGATTGTTCTCCTTGGCCGAACCTCTCCAAACACTCTGGTCAAGGAAATTATGACCAGTCACGTAGCCTACACTCACCTGGGGCAACCCATTGAAGAATGCATGGCGGTGATGACCGAGAAACGCATCCGCCATCTTCCAGTTATGGAAGAAGGACAGCTGGTCGGCATTATCTCGATCGGCGACCTCGTCAAATCGATCATAGCCGATCAAAAGTTCATCATCGAACAGCTTGAGCGCTATATCACCAGCTAAAGGAGTGGACACTTCAGAAAAGGCCGGCGGTCCGAGCAATTTTGGATTCTTATCTTCAAGTCACGCGCACAAACTCGCGCGCATAATCTTGAATTCGGCGTGACCGCGGTGTATTCGCGTGGGATGGGTTCTCAGTCTCGTGCGCTCTTCGCAAAAAAACCAGCGAGTCTCCTGCTACAGGAAGCGAGCGGCGGACACACGTTGCGCCCCGTCCTGGGCCCACTTCAGCTTACCGGTCTGGGAGTGGGAGCCATTATTGGTGCGGGGATATTCGTCATCATAGGCGTGGTCGCCAAAGACAAGGCCGGCGCCGCCACCATGCTCTCGTTCGTGGTGGCCGGGACCGCCTGCGCGTTCGCCGCGCTCTGTTACGCGGAATTTGCCTCGATGGTTCCGGTCGCCGGCTCGGCGTACACCTATGCCTATGCGACATTAGGTGAGTTGCTTGCCTGGATCATCGGCTGGGATCTTTTGCTGGAATACGGTGTCGGCGCCGCCAGCGTCGCGCACGGCTGGTCGCACTATTTCAGTGACTTTCTTGGCTTGCTTGGATTCGAGCTGCCCGCCGCTTTCACCAACGCACCTTTCGATTACAATCCCGCCGGCGGCGCCTTTGTTGCCACCGGCGCTATCATCGACCTGCCGGCGCTGGTCATTGCCGCGTTGCTGACGGCCGTTCTTGTCGTCGGTATTCGGGTCAGCGCGGCATTTAATTTCTTTATGGTGATGGTCAAGCTCGCCGTGGTTTTTATGATCCTTGCCCTTGGGATCTTCTACATCGACCCGCGGAACTGGCAGCCGTTTGCACCCTATGGCTATTCGGGCATTAGCATCTTTGGCCACACGATCATGGGACAACATGGACCCGCGGGCGAGCCCCTCGGTATGATGGCGGGCGCGGCGATCGTTTTTTACGCCTACATCGGTTTTGATTCGGTTTCGACCCATGCCGAAGAGGCGCGCAATCCGAGCCGCGACGTGCCGATCGGTATCATCGCCTCGCTGACTCTCTGCACAATTTTATATATCGCGGTCGCCGCTGTGCTCACCGGCATGATGCCTTACCAGCAAATCGATATCGACGCGCCGATCGCCAAGGCCTTCAGCCAAGTCGGCCTGCCGTGGGCCCACGGACTGATCTCATTCGGCGCGTTGACCGGCATCACTTCGGTCTTAATGGTGCTCATGCTCAGTCAACCGCGCATCATGCTGGCGATGGCACGCGACGGTCTGTTGCCGTCAGGATTCTTCGGCTCGGTCCATCCACGCTTTCGCACGCCGTGGAAGGCAACGATCTTGACCGGCTGTGCCGTCGGGCTCATGGGCGCTCTTTTGCCGCTGCGCATCCTCGCCGAACTGGTCAACATCGGCACATTGCTGGCGTTTGTCATTGTCTGCGCCGCGGTGATGATCATGCGCAAGACTCATCCTGAAATGCCCAGACCATTCCGCTGCCCTATGGTGCCGCTGATTCCACTGCTGGGCATAGCGCTTTGCGTGCTCTTGATGTTTTCTCTGCCGGTGGATAATTGGCTGCGTCTGATCCTGTGGCTGCTGCTCGGACTCGCCATCTATTTTTCCTACGGCCGATATCACAGCGTGCTTGCGCGCATGCAAACCATGCATGCAAGAAGGAACTAATGATTCGCCTCGAGCGCACAACCCAAAGCGCTCAACCTCCAGAACCGATGGTTCGACAAAACCGCAACCGCTCCGACTCGTTTCCGAGCAGGAGCGGTTGGTAAGGCAGGCTCGTGTGGCGGGAGACTTCGCGCCCGCTAGTAGCGGACGGCGTCGCCTCGTTTAGGTAAGAACGCGCCGCGGATAGCGGCAACGCTGTAGCGGTCTTTGACAGCGACTATTTCAACTTCACCGGTGGAATGCTCGACGGTTCCCAATACAGCTTGAGAATCGGGATCGACCAGTTCTTTGGCCACTGAGACGACCCGCAGGCGTTCACCCACCTTGAGTCCGGCGCCTTCGCCGGCATTGACAAAGATTTGATTGTCCATGACTTCGACAACTCGCCACTCGGGAGCGCGTTCCGACGGCAATGCCATGAGGCCGCGTGAAATCAAGCCGACGGCCTCGGTCAAAGCCTGCCGCGTTGCCTGACCCAGTGGCGTTTTGCTGAAGTGTTCTCCGCCGATGCTTGCCCAGCGGTTGTCCAACCCCAGAGAAAAACCGGAGGCGTCCGATTTGCCCTCGACGCGGTGAGATTGGAGCACTTGGCCGGTGGAAGCATCGATCAAGCGCACGTCCATCGCCACGTGAGAGGTTTGCGATTCACCGCCGAGTCGGATGCCGAGCGGCACTTTGATGAAGCCGAGACCCAGTGTCATACCGCTTCCCGAAGTCGTCGGCTCGAATTCGGTGATCTCGCCTTTGATCAATATCTGCGCGCCGGCAAGTTTGCCGACACGGACGGCGGACTCTTTGGCGGCGATGCCGGTAAGAGCCAGCTCTTGTTCTCTGAGCAGCCCCGCCAGCGCCAGCCGGTCGATGACGTTGAAACAACCGGTTTGCTGCAAGGCCGTAGCGAGCTGGGCCGCCAGACCGTCGCCGACGTCCCATCCTTCGAACGCTCCGAATTTTCCCGTCGCGCCAAACTTGAGCACCGCCACCCGTTTCTTTTGCGGCGGGCACGATGTCGTCGATGCGGCGTCCTGTGCATGCGCGGGAATAGTTCCGGCGCCGATGAGACCGAGTAACATTGCCGTGATCATGAATTTTTTCATTGTGATGACTCCTTTAAGATCGATTCTGCATCGTCTGTCGCGAGACAAACCAAAAAGGTTCAAATCGA
>CAMLCX010000451.1 GCA_946478635.1 uncultured Pseudomonadota bacterium | reverse complement strand
GTTGCCCGTGACTCGGGAACAAGCATCGGCTCTTTTCGGCACGGCTGGCTGACGTTCCATTAGTCGTTTTCTGATGTGGAGCTTCGAATGTGTGCTTCTGCCATGTGCCGATGCTGCTGAATTCATACAATATGCCCCTAGAGTCTGTGAGTGGAGAAATTGGCGGGTTTCTTATCCGCGTCTACTGCGCGCTAAATCTGTGCTACGTGGCCGCATTTTTGGGCAGGTTTGCTCCCTGCTATCGGATGATTTACTCTTTTGCGGTCAAAAAACCATGACCCGTTCCCTTCTCGTCGGTCTCGTAGCCGCATCCCTCATCGCTTCTTGCTTCGCTCAATCCTCCGCCGACCGCGTCTTCCGTAACGGCACGATCTATACCATCGACGCGCGCGGCACTATTGCACAAGCGATTGCAATTCGCGACGGCCGCATCGTCTACGTCGGCACCAACGACAAACTAGCCCCCTTCATCGGCGCATCCACGAAAGTCACCGATCTCCACGGCCGCTTCCTCATGCCCGGACTGATTGACGGTCACATGCATCCGCTTGGAGGAGGCCTCGTCCTCCGTAAATGTGGCCTCAACTACGAGCCGCTGACTGTCCCGGAAATGCAGGGCCGCATTCAGGAGTGCCTCGATAAAACAAAAAAACAGGAGCCGGACGGCTGGCTCGAAGTCGTCAGCTGGTTTCAGGAGAGCATGCGTCCGCCGGGCGTGAAGACTAGCCGCGCCACTCTCGACGCGCTTAAAACCTCGCGCCCCATCATCGTGCGCTCTTCTTTCGGACACACGGTGCTCGCTAACTCGCGCGCACTCGGTCTGGCAAAAATCACCAAAGCGACTCCCGATCCTCTCGGCGGAAAAATCTGGCGTGACCCCGAGGGCAATCCCACCGGCCTCCTCGAAGACGCCGCTTTCGACGTCTTCTCTGACCTGATCCCCAAGCCCACTCCCGAAGAAAACATCGCCGCCGCCAAAGAAGCACAGCAGGCGATGCTTGCTCAAGGTGTGACTTCTTTCCTCGATGCCGCTGCCGCTCCAGAGAGCATGACCGCCTTCACCGCTGTGCAGACGAGCGGCGGACTCAAGGTGCGTGCGCATTTTGCTCCCGTGATCAACCCGCCGGAAGCCAGCGGTCCCGCCCAGGCAGTCTCAAAAGTGGTCGCTTATCGCAAGCAGTACGATCAGGGCGCTCTCCAACTGAAGCCCGGCATCACGGTGCGCAATGCCAAGCTCTTTCTCGATGGCGTGATTGCCGCTCCCGCCCTCACTGGCGCCGTGCTCGAGCCCTATCGCAAAAACGTCGGCACCCAGGAGAATCCCAACTGGGTTGACGGCGACAATCGCGGCCCGGCCGTCTACTTCCCGCCCAAGGCTTTGGCAGAAATTGTGGTTCGCCTCGGCCGCGCCGGCATTGATCCCCACATGCACGCTGACGGTGACGCCGCCGTTCGCGCCGGCCTCGATGCGATCGAAGTCATGCGCAAAGAACTGCGCGGTGCCGATGTCCGTCCCGCCATCGCGCACGACGAAATCGTCAGCCCCACGGACTTTCCCCGCTTCCGGGCGCTTAATGCGCTGCCGGTGCTGTCTTTTCAGTGGGAAAAACCTGCCGGCGACACACTCGGTTTGATCAATTACTTTGGCCCGGCGCGCATGAAGATTCTCGAGCCTGCAGGCCTGCTGAAAGCAGCTGGCGCGCGAGTCGTGTTTGGCAGCGACTGGCCCGTAGATCGGCTCGATGAGTGGTTTGCCCTCAAAGTCGGCGTGACCCGCACGAACGCGCGCGATGCCGGTCTGCAATATCAGGGCAAACTGGGCGAAGATCCAGGTCTACGGGGTGATGCCGTGCTCCGTGCAGCGACGATTGATGCTGCTTATGAACTCCATGAAGACGATGTCTGCGGCTCCTTAGAAATCGGAAAGTTCGCCGATCTGATTGTGCTTGACCGCAATCCTTTAGATATCGCGCCTGAGGATATAGCCAACGTGCGAGTGCTTGAAACCGTGGTCGCCGGATCAACCGTGTTTGCAGCGAAGGTCAGGTAGGTTTACAGGCGGGGAGCGAACTCCTCTCCGCTTAGTAGCCGGAAAACTGGGCAATCTCTTCCACGTTGCTGTCTGACCGACTTCGGCCCGAATTCTTCACGTGTTGCACTGTCTCTATTGCAAAACCATCCGACTGCGATTGCTGTTGCATATCATCAGCAAGGCGCGCCAACGAACTTCTTGTCGTCAGTTTCCCGATTGCCCGTGACTCGGGATGAACTATGCTTCTACGGCCTCCACTGTGTATGTGGTTGAAGCCAGCAAAAGCCGCGCAAATAGTGCGATTCCAGGCGCTTACCTTAGTGACAAAACGAACGTAACTAACGTCCAGCACTCAAGTCACGCTACGCTCGGGCCAGAGCTCGTAACCTCTTGGGCGCGCGGGGTTCGAATCGGATGAAGGTTTGGTTTGAATTTTCTGCCTGTGCTTGGGAGATGATTTGGGACAAGAAGTCTGGGTCGGGAGGCAAGTCATGAAAATGCGCAAAGGTTTCGCACTGGCGGTGGTGATTGCCGCAATGGTTTTTAGCACCGCGATGTGGGCGGTGGCGGATCCGCCGAGCAGCGTGGCCCGGTTGCAGTACCTTTCCGGACAAGTTTCGGTTCAGCCAGGCGGAGTCGACGACTGGGTGGATGCCAGCGTGAATCGTCCACTGACCACGGCGGACCGCATGTGGGCCGATAAAGACTCACGAGGGGAACTGCAACTCGGCGGAGCATTGATGCGTATCAGTGCGGAAACCAGCATGACGTTGACGAACGTCAGCGATCAGACCGTCCAGGTCGAACTAGACCAGGGCACGCTGAACGTGCGAGTTCGTCACCTCTACGATGGCGAGATTTATGAAGTTGACACTCCCAATGTTGCTTTCACGATCACGAAGTCGGGCGAGTATCGCTTTGATGTCGACCCTGATGGAGACGCGACCTTTGTCACGGTATGGAAGGGTAAAGGCGAGGCGACGGGGGATGAACGCGCGGTTACTATAAGGCGCGGCGAGCAAGCCAAATTCACGAACGGCAATTCCCTGGAACGTCAGATGCTCGACCAGTCCGATCGCGACAGCTTCGATGATTGGTGCCGGGTGCGGGACGAGCGGATCGAGAATTCGCAGTGGGCGCGTTATGTTTCGCCGGATGTGATCGGCGTGCAAGATCTCGACAACTACGGGACGTGGCGCGTTGCGCCGACCTACGGTGCTGTGTGGTATCCGGCCGTGGCTCCTGGTTGGGCGCCTTATCACGATGGTCATTGGGTGTGGGTTGATCCGTGGGGCTGGACCTGGGTTGACGATGCACCGTGGGGATTTGCGCCTGCTCACTACGGACGCTGGGTGTACTACAGAGGAGCGTGGGGTTGGGTGCCGGGACCGGTTGCAGTGCGTCCGGTGTACGCACCTGCTCTGGTTGCTTGGATTGGTGGAAGCAACTTTGGCGTGACGATCACGTCGGGCGAACCGGTGGGCTGGTTCCCTCTTGGATACGGCGAACCTTACATTCCGCCGTACGGGGTAAGCCGAGAATACTTCCGAAACGTGAATACCAGCAACACCCGAATCACAAACATCACGAACGTTACGAACAACTACTACAGCAATACGAACGTCACGAATGTGAACGTGACAAAGATTACATACGTCAACCAGCGAGTTCCGGGCGCAGTAATTTGTGTCCCCAGGGACGCGATGGTCAACTCGCAACCAGTTGCACGCCATCCGCTACAAATTCCTCCGGGACAGTTGCGGCTCGCGACAATTTCGGTCGCACCGCGTGTGGCGCCTGAGAGAGAGAGCGTGCTAGGAGCGCGCATGGATCGTGATCGTCCGCGAGGTTTGCCACCAGCGCGTGTACAGCAGCGTGCGGTAGTGTCGCACGTTGCTCCGCCACCGAGGCCGGTGCGGTTTGAAGACAAGCGAGAGGCGCTCGCCAGCCATCCTGGTCGCCCGTTGGACCGGGACGCTGAAGATCGAATCAGAGCCAAGGTTGGACGCCAGCCGGCGAGTCCGCCAGCCAGAGGTGGTGTGCAGGCTGCCGGCCCGCAACATGAGAACGAAGGCGTGAGGCGTGGTCAGCAGGACCCGCAACACGAAAATGAAGGAGTGAGGCGCGGACAGGAAGGCCGCAATGCCGGCGTGCCGCAACCGAGTTCCGACTTCCGGGGAAACGGCAGAGTTACAGCGCCGGCGCCGGGTTCGGTACAGCAAAACAACGCACCGGGTCGGGAAAACAACAACGACCGGCCGGGACCGGCTGCAAGTGGACACTATGTTCCCCGCCCACCGCAACACGGTCAGCAGGCCCAGCAGCCGCTTCAGCGACAGCAAGGAAATGGTGCTCCGCGCGAAATGGAAAC
>CAMLCX010000450.1 GCA_946478635.1 uncultured Pseudomonadota bacterium | reverse complement strand
TTTGCAACGTCCCGGGATATGCGACCCAATCGGTGGCGCAGTTTACCATGGCGCTTATTTTGGAATTGACCACCAGAGCCGGCCGGTACAGCGGCGACGTGAAAAATGGAGAGTGGCAACAAAGCCCCGTCTTTTCTCTGCTCGGCCATCCGAGCGTGGAGCTAAGCGGCAAAAAATTGGGCATTGTCGGCTACGGCAGCATCGGCAAAGCCGTGGCGCGAATGGCCCGCGGTTTCGGCCTCGAAGTTCTAATTGCCGCCCGTCCCGGCAGCGCGGTGATTGACGATCGCATCTCTTTAGACAACCTGTTTAGAGTCGCCGATATCATCTCTCTCCATTGTCCGCTCACTCCGGAAACGCGCAATCTGATCAACCACCAAACTCTCTCCTTGATGAAACCAAATGCGTTTTTAGTCAACAGCGCCCGTGGCGCGCTCATCGATGAAGCGGCGCTGGTCGCCGCGCTGCGCACCCATCAAATCGCCGCTGCCGCCCTCGATGTAATAACGCAGGAACCGCCGGCGGCCGATCACCCGATCATTTTGGCTGCCAAAGAACTCGACAACTTGATCGTCACGCCGCACACCGCCTGGAGCGCACGCGAAGCGCGCGAGCGGCTACTTAGTGAAGTCGCAGAAAATATCATGGCGTTCCTACAGGGCCGTGACAGAAATCGCGTCGCTTAGTCGCCGCTACCCTATCGCTACCGACGCGATGTCATCCCTTATCCTATTAGCAGAACGCCGGTGCCAGCTCCTCCACGATCAACGTTTCGAGCTTGGTCTGTGCGATTCCTCTAGTCAGTGCGATCGCTTTAGCCGGGCTTCAGGAGATGCTCAGAAATATTGGCAATGATCCGCTTTGACCGCTTTCTCGCTCAAGAACCAATTAGGATCGACAATCCCCTCCGCTTCCGGTACGAGGTTTGCCTGCTCGACATCGAACACAGCGGCCGCAAAGCGGCAGCCGTAGAGCCTGACCTTGCCCGTCCGGGTCAGGAGTTTTAAGTACTCGTAAATTTCTGTCGGCTCGCCGCCGGCCGCGATGCGCGCACGCAGCCACTCGGCATCCGCCGCGTGCCGCCCTTCGACGGCCAGCGACTTTGCACCTGCCTCGGTGAGCGCGCGAACCGCCCAGAGCACGAACAGCATATCGACCTCGACGCCTTGCTTTGCATGTGTGTAGGCAAACGTCAGTGGCGTCAACAGTTTGTCATAACCGTCGTCGCGGATAATCATAGCTAACTTCTTCATGGCCGTTCCGTTTCTAAGAAGATGGACTTCATCATCAGACGCTTTAAGGCTTTATATTCTGATTCAAATGAAAAATATTCTCCGGGTCGTGGCGTTTTTTGATCTCCACCAGACGGTCATAATTGGATCCGTAGGCCGCGGCGACGCGATTCCCTTCCTCCGCGGTCATAAAGTTTACATACGAACCCGCTGATGCAAACGGCGCGCTCGCGTCGAAGAACTCCCTCGCCCACGCGATACACCTCCGGTCATCGTTCGCATCGTCCCAGCGCCCATGAACGTTCAACACGAACTTCGCATCCCGGTGAGCATAGGCCATCGCGTTAGGGGCGACACGATTCTGCGCGCCGGCAATCAGTCCGATGAAAATCTCGCACTGCGGCGAGGGCAGCTTCCCGGCAAATTCGACAATCGCGCTGAGTGCTCCGTCGTTCAGCTCCGTGAAGTTGTGGGATTTCCAGTAATTTCGGGCACCGGGGGTGAGCAGGGGATCAAATGCCTTTTGCCACTCGACATAGGGCTGAGCGCCGATGTGCTCGCCGTGGGCGGTGCCAAAAGTACGCAGAGGCGCGATGAGTTTCTCCGCTTGCGCCTTGGCGCCCGAGTAAAAGATCGGCAGCACGACGACTTCTTTGCCATGCACGCTTTCCGGAAGAAAAGGCAACGGCGGGGCCTTGCGCAGCACGACCCAGACGTTGAGCTCTTCCGGCGCCGATTTTACGAATTGACGATATTGGGTGAGTATCTGCTTTGCCTGGGCGAAAGGAAATACGATCAAGCCGGCAACTATTTCTGGACCAACGGGGAACAGTTGAAATTCAAACCGGGTCACGACGCCGAAATTGCCGCCGCCGCCGCGAATCGCCCAGAAAAGATCCGCGTTTTCTTTTTCGCTTGCCTGAATTTGCTTGCCGTCGGCCGTCGTCACGTCGACGCTGACGAGATTATCAATCGTCAACCCGTATTGGCGCGTCAGCCAACCAAAGCCGCCGCCGAGGGTCAGACCGGCGATGCCGGTCGTCGAATTGATTCCCACGGGCGTCGCCAGACCATGCGCTTGGGTCGCTTTGTCCAGATCCGCGAGCGTGGCTCCCGGCTCGACAAAGGCTCGCCTCTTGGCGGCGTCCACGCGAACGTTTTTCATGTTCGAAAAATCTATTGTCACGCCGCCGTCACAAAGCGCGTTGCCGGCGATGTTATGGCCCGCGCCGCGAATCGAAAGCTCCAATTGATTGCGCCGCGCGAATGCGATTACGGGTGCAATATCGGCGGGGTTCGCGCACTGCGCGATCAGCGCCGGGCGGCGATCGATCATGGCATTCCATATCTGGCGGGCCTCGTCATACCCAGGATCACCGGGAACCAGGATGCGCCCCTTGATCGTGCCCTTGAGCTCTTCTGTGGCCTTCGACACTTGTGTTGTCATAGAATTGTTCTCCTTCGTTACATTTGGCTCGCTAGCAAAACGCTGGGGCCATGGCTTCGATTTGAGTTCTTGCCCCGGGCTTGATTTGCTCCACCGTGGCGAGAAAGTTCGGATGGGTCATCCCCGTCCCCAGATACGTCCAGCGCATCCCCTTGAGCACCGTTTCGGCCATCTCCTGGCGCTCGCTCTTGCCGAGCCTTCGCCCGGTTGCGCTGACAAATGCCTCCACATCGAATTCGGTTTGCTGCTTGATCCCATCGTCGATAAACCCGCCGATCTCTGCGTATTCTTGAAATGCCTGGTCAATCTCTTTCGCTGACGCGTTTGCCGCCAGCTCCTCGACGATCAGCGTGTCCATCTTGGTATGCTGCGATTCCTCCAGCCAGTGATGCTTGAGCAAACTCTTGAACTGCAAGTCGAGATCCCGATTGTCCCTTACGCCTTCAATATAGTGTCTCAGCGTCATCCACTCGATGTGCAGGATCGCGATCGCAACTCCCAGCGGGCTGTGCGATAGGACAAATTTTCTTACGTCCTCGGCCGGCCCGATGAATTCGCATTGACTGCCGAAACCAGCCTCGAACTCCCGGCGAAAAATCTTGAACAGATGAATGTGCTTGGCCTCTTCGCCGGCAAAATGCAACAGCGCCCGCGCCCGGTAATCATCTCCCGACAGCTTGGGTCGCGCATGGTCGACCACGTACGGGAGAATGAATTCTTCGACCAGACCGAACATGGCCAAGTACTCGTGTCCCCGGATCTGATTCAACAATCTCTTCTCCTCTGGCACTAGAAACCCGAGTTGTTGCACCTGTGCCAGAGACTCCGGCAGGAATGGTCTGCTAAAATCCAGGCGCTTCTCGCCCCCGATGATATCCTCAATTCGCCAGCTGACCCGCTCCGAAATCTCGACCGCTCCCTGGTAGCTGTAATTGCTTTGCATAATCGCTCCTCGCAACCCTTATTTATTGTTGTCACTGCCCGACCGTAGCTATTGCCGGAACCGTGCCAGCCGAGGAATTGAGCGGTTAAAATCAGGAATCTAATGACTTAGATCGTTGTGCAAAGTCTTGCGCCAGTCGCGAGAATTCGTCACTGACGAGATTTCGTGGGCCGTCGATACAAATTTTCGTGAGATGCGGCCGAAGGTGCGCGCCTGCGCTCGATGCCGAGCGCCTTCATGCGGGAGGTGAGCGTGGTGGGTTTGATACCGAGCATCTGAGCGGCGCCGCTTCCCCCGGCGATCTTCCAATCGGCGGATTCCAATGCGGCGATAATGTTTTGACGCTCCAACACCGCAAGCTCCTTAACCGTACGAACGCGGTGGTTTGCATTTTCTCCGGTCGAGAGCGCAGGGGCTATCGCGTTTATGCTTTCCGGCAGCGCGCGATCCAGGTTAAGCCGTCCGTCGCGGGCCGTAATAACCGCGCGTTCGATGATGTTTTGCAGTTCGCGCACGTTCCCCGGCCAACTGTAGGCTTCAAGCCGCCTCAGACAATCATCGGACAGAGGCTCGATGGCGCGGGCGAGACGCTGGGCATATTTTTGCGCAAACGCCGTCGCCAAAATGCCGATGTCGCCACGCCGTTCGCGGAGCGCAGGCAACTCAATCGGAAACACATTAAGCCGATAGTACAAATCCTCGCGGAACTTGGCTTCACGAACGGATTTTTCCAGATCGCGGTTGGTCGCGGCGATCACGCGCACGTCCACCTTGCGCGTCTGCGAGCTGC
>CAMLCX010000449.1 GCA_946478635.1 uncultured Pseudomonadota bacterium | reverse complement strand
GATCCCGGGCACCGGCAATCGGATGCTGCGCGATTTTAAAGAATATCGGCCGTACATGAACATCGAGCAGTTGCGCAAGGAAATCGGCAAGTACGTCGATAAAAAGGAAGTTGCCCGATTGGAACGGTACGTGACGCTCAACTAGCGAATCGAATCCGCTCCTTTCGGTTGTCTTTGAGCGCGTCGCATCGACGCGCGAGAAATGCCCGTCCTGTCGTCCTGCAAGGTTGTCCCGCCGCCGGAATGGACGGCTCGGGTCAATCCGTCTCGTTACGCCGTTTTTCGCGAAATACTAACGCGGCTTCACGCGTCGGGATCTTCTCCCTCCAAGCAGAATTCATCCTGGTTTAAAAATGGCTGTTCATGTTACTCATTACCTCAACCCGCTTGCTGGAGGGGGCGCGGTCGGTGCCAATGTTCCGGACAGTGCGGACCTGGGGGTGAGACATGTGGTTTCTTGGTTTAGTTGTCGGCGCGATTGTCGGTGCCGTGGGTGATGTCCGAGGGGCTTTTATCGGAGGTCTATTGGGCGCCTGGGTCGGCTGGGCGCTGTCGCAAAAGCCGACTGCCTCAAGCGACGACAGAGTGAAGGTGCTCGAATCGTCCATGCGCCTACTGCAGCAGCGCGTTACGGTTTTGGAAAATATCATCCGTCAAAGAGCATCGACCGATACCTCCCGGCCCGACGTTTCCAAACACACAGACTTTGCTGAACCCATTGCGCCAGAGACACGCACGGCCGCGCCGGTCGATGCTCCCGCGGCGCCAAGTATAGCCGAGACAGCCGCGCCCGAGTCATTTGAGCCGCAGCAGATCCTCCAGCCGGATAGAGAGCCTAAGCCCGAGCCGGCGCCGGCGCCGCCGGCCGCACCAGCCCCGTTGCGTCCGGAACAACCCTCGCCGCTCTGGAACTTTTTTTTCGGCGGCAACACCTTGGTTCGCTTTGGCGTCATCGTGCTGTTTTTCGGCGTAAGCTTTCTGCTCAAGTATGCTTCGGAGCACATCGTCATTCCGATCGAAGCGCGCCTCATTGCTGTGGCATTAGGCGCCGTTGTCATGATGGCGATCGGTTGGCGTCTGCGCCGCGCGCGTCCCGGCTACGGTTTGATCCTGCAAGGCGGCGGAATCGGCCTGTTCTACCTCACCGTGTTCGCCGGCTTCCGACTCTACCAGTTGCTGCCCGCCGGGTTGGCATTTGTGCTCCTCGTTGGGGTGGCTGCCGCTTCCGCCTTGCTGGCCGTATTTCAGGACTCACGCTCTCTTGCCGCCATGGGTGTCAGCGGCGGTTTTCTCGCGCCTATTCTGGCGTCCACAGGCGCCGGCAGCCACGTGATGCTGTTTGGCTTTTACGCGATACTCAATTTCGGCATCCTCATCATTGCCTGGTTTAAAGCTTGGCGCTCGCTGAACCTGCTGGGTTTCGCATTTACCTTTGTCATCGGTCTCACGTGGGGCGGCCGCTACTACCGGCCGGAGCTTTTTGCCAGCACCGAGCCGTTTCTGATTTTATTTTTTCTCTTCTACGTCGCCATCGCCGTGCTTTTCGCGCTGCGCCTGGAGGCCAGCATAACAGACCCCGTCGATGGCACGCTGATCTTCGGCACGCCGTTGATCGCCTTCGGTTTGCAAATCGCCCTGGTGTCCCGGATGGAATACGGCGCCGCGTATAGCGCGCTCGCCCTGAGCGGCTTTTATCTCGTGCTCGCAAGATTGCTCTTTACCCGGCTCACGGCAGAGCTTCGGCTCCTCGTCGAAGCCTTTCTCGCGCTCGGCGTTGTGTTCGGCACGCTGGCGATTCCATTGGCGTTGGAGGCGCGTTGGACCGCGGCGCTGTGGGCGTTGGAAGGCGCGGCCATTGTTTGGGTCGGCGCGCGGCAGAATAAGTTCGCCGCTCGTGCTTTCGGAATCTTCCTGCAGTTCGCCGCGGGGTTCGCATTCGCGCTCCATACCGGCCGGTCGGAATCGCAGGCGCCGCTCGTAAATAGCATTTATCTTGGCTGCGTCGTTATTGCCGTCGCGGGGCTTTTTTGCGCGTGGTATCTCGAACGTCATCGCGCGCAGCTGCGCGCGAGCGAATCCTTGGCCGGAGTCGTGCTTTTTTGCTGGGGTGTGTTGTGGTGGTTCGGCGGCGGCTTCGATGAAATTGGCGACCATGTCGCTCGAGCTTACCGGCTTCATGCGGCGCTGTTGTTTGCGATCGTGTCTTGCGCCGCTTTCAGCATACTGCACTTTCGCATCGGCTGGCGCTTGGCGAAATACGTCGCGCTCACGCTGTTACCGCTGATGATTGTTTTCGCCGTGCTCGATCTTGAGCAAGTGGCGCATCCATTCGAGTATTTAGGCTTTGTCGTCTGGCCCGGCTCATTTGCCGTTCATCTATGGCTGTTGCGCCGGCATGAGGAAACCCGAGATATAGCGTGGGGACACTCGGCGGGACTGTGGCTACTTGCCGCGCTGGCCGGTTGGGAGGTGGCTTGGTGGATCGGTGAGTCGGTCAGGGGAGGAGCGGTGTGGCGGCTGATCGGGTGGCCGCTGGTGCCGCTGGCGCTGCTCGCGTGGCTCGCCGATCGTGGCGACCGCGTTGCCTGGCCGGTCGCCCGCTACCTGCGAGCGTACCTTGTCGAGGGGGCGATGCCGCTCGCGGCTTTTTTGTGGCTGTGGATGTTGCACGCCAACTTCACGAGCGGCGGCGATACGGCTCCGCTACCCTATCTGCCGCTTTTGAATCCGCTGGATCTCGTGCAATTCGCGGCTCTCGCGGCGCTGTCTGCATGGTGCCGGCGCATTCGTTCCGAGCCCTTGAGCTTGCCGCAGTTTCAGTCCGGTGAGATCGCTTACATCGGCTTGGGGTGCGCCGGATTTTTGTGGCTGAACGGCGTCCTCTTGCGTACCCTGCATCAATGGTCCGGCGTGCCCTTCGGCTTCGAGCCGATGATGCGGTCCATGCTTGTGCAGGCGTCGTTGTCGATTTTCTGGTCGCTTCTGGCGCTCTGCGCGATGGTGAGCGCGACCCGACTGCGCCTGCGTCCGCTCTGGCTGACCGGCGCGGCCGTGATGGGCGTCGTCGTGATTAAGTTATTCTTCGTGGATTTATCGAACGTCGGCGGCATAGAACGGATCGTGTCCTTTATCGGCGTGGGGCTATTGATGCTCGTGATCGGCTATGTTTCACCCGTGCCACCACCCACTAGCCATGAGGCAGGATGATGCCGCTTATCGTGCCGCTGGCTCCGTCGCTCGGAGCCGCCGTTACTACGGCACGTCCGAAAAATGTCCCATAAAAACCGCGCGCTGCGACGAAATTGCCGGGCCCAGTCGATTTTTGCCGCGAAATTTGCTGGAGTCGCAAACGAGGAAACACTGGCTATTTCCACTTCGATGAATTCACGGGAGGATAGGCATGCGATTCGGTATTGAGTTCGGCAGTTATCCGGCGGATTCGGATCCCGCCGAGGTGTGCGAGCAATTCTCGCTCCGGGCGGAGGTCGCCTATAAGAACAACTTCGAGGCGTTATTTGTCGCGCAACATTTTCTTACCGGACCGGATGCGGCGATCCTGCACTCGATTCCTCTGTTGGCCTACCTCGCGGGCCGGGTTCCCGGAATGTATCTCGGCACTTCTATTTTTCTCCTCCCCCTGCATCATCCGGTGATGGTCGCTGAATATATCGCCACGCTGGATAATCTTTCCGGCGGCAAAGTTCTCTTCGGCGTCGGCCAGGGCTATCGCGATAGCGAGTTCCGTTCGTTCGGCATCGACAAACGAGAGCGCCGGGGGCGGTTGGTGGAAGGGCTTGAGATTATCCGTAAGCTTTGGACCGGCGACCCGGTCACTTTTCACGGGAAGTATTTCGATCTCGACCAGGTGAGCAGCGCCCCCAAACCGCGGCAACGACCGGGTCCGCCGATATTGATGGGTGCCGACACGGTGAAGACCGTGGTCAAAGTGCCGGAAGTCGCCGATCACTGGATCGCCAGCCGGCGTCACACCAAAACTTTTTTGCGCGAAGCCGTGCCTGCGTATAAAGACGCACTGGAGCGGCAGGGAAAGCCGTTCAAGGGATTGTTTATCTTTCGTGATCTGTGCATTGCCGACAGCACGCGCGAGGCCGAGGAGCGCATCCGCGACGGTTACGAGCGGCGCTATCGACGCTATCAACAATGGGGACAACCGGGCGAGCGCTATGATCTGGCCTTCGATGAACTAAAGCGGGACCGCCTCGTCGTTGGCAGCCCGAGCGAAGTCGTTGAACAGGTGATGTCTTATCACGAAGAATTTGGCGCCGAGGTGATGTGGTTCATGGTGGATTGGCCGGGGGTGGATCCGAGTCTTAGTCTGGAAACGATCCGGCGATTCGGTGCCGAGGTGATCCCGCAGATCAAACGGCTGGCACCCTCCTGTCCGCTGCCGTAATACTACGGAATAA
>CAMLCX010000448.1 GCA_946478635.1 uncultured Pseudomonadota bacterium | reverse complement strand
GCGAGCGTCGTTTGCACCGAATTGGGCCGGTTGACTAAAAGGACCCGGCGCGCCGTTGCCGGGGCGGGATTGGGCGGCCAGGCTTGCTTCGCATCGGCTTTCTTCCAGCTGTCCAGCCGTTTTTCCAATTTGGCGATCAACTCTTTGGCGCGAACATCGCCGGCAATGCCGAGAATCGCGCCCCCCGGCGCATAGCGCTGACGATGCCATTCGATCAACGCGTCGCGATTGAGCCTGGCGATCGAATCCATGGTCGGCGAAACCTGCGCAGCCGGGTGATCCCCGTAAACAGCCCGGTTAAACCGCTCGCTGGTCAAAAAACCGGGTGACGAACGCTGCTCGCGCAGATGAACCCGCTGGCGCTGCTTGAGCTTTTCGAGCTCGTCGGCGGGGAAACTCGGATTGAGGAGAACGTCGAGGACCACGCCAAACCATTCATCGAAGTTGTCGCGCAAGCCCGACGCGCTGAGCACCGTATCCGGTGAGCCGAACCCAGAGCCGGCGCTCAGCGCCGCGCCGAGCCGGTCAATCTGCTCGGCGATTTGCACACTGCTGCGCGATTGGGTGCCCTCGGTCAACATGGCGGCGGTCGCATTCGCCAGCCCCGCCAACTCTTTGGGCTCGAAGAGCGCGCCCGCGCCGCTTATGTAAAGTTGCAGATTGACGTAGGGAGCGCGTCGGTCTTCGAGAATGAGCACGGTCAAGCCATTCTTGAGCTTCGCTTCGACCGGCTTCGGTAATTTTACCCGCAGGATCTCGCGCGACACCGGCGCTTTGTTCTTGCGCTCCACCTTGCTCGGCGGCGCCACGGATTCCTGGCCCTGCAGCGGCGCCAGCGCCAGCAGGAAAAATACACCGACCGCCGCGCAAGAGCCAAAGCCAAACGCGGCCCGGCGACATTTCATCTTCTCTGTTTTCATGGGCTGCTGTCTTTCGTGCCGGCGGACTTCGGCAGGGTCGTGACGACCGTGCGGTTGCTCTCTTTGAAGTAGGCGCGCGCTACCCTTTGCACGTCCGCGCGCGTGACCTTGTCGTATTTGCGCCATATCGAATTCATCAATTCCGGATCGTTGTAGTAAACCGCAAAATGCCCCAGCGAATTCGCCCGGGAACGGGTGCTATACAACCGTTGGGCTCTCTCGCGGCGCAGCTGCATCTGGACCTTTTTAAGTTCCCACTCGGCAATCGGCTCGTTTTGCAGCCTCGCGATCTCTTCATAAAGCAATTTCTCCAGCTCGCCGAGGTCGGTGTTTGGGCGGGCCATCAAGCTCAGCCAGAAAAGCGCCGGCCCGCGCTGCTCGCTCGCGTCGGCGTAAACGCTCAGCGCGATTTCCTTCTCTTTGACAAACTTCTGGTACAAACGCGACGACACGCCGCTCGACAGGACGCTGCCCAAAACGTCGAGGGCATACCAGTCGGGAGTATTGCCCGCGGGAATCTTGTAAACGATATCGAGTTTGGGCGTTTGCGCGAAGCCGTCTTCGATGACCCTGCGCCGCTCGCCCTTTTGTTCCGGCTCCGTCACGTCGGGCGCGGCCGGCGGTGTTTGCGCAGGAATCGCTTCGAAATATTTTTTTATCAGATTCAGCGCAACTTCGGTTTTGAAATCACCGACCAGAGTCAGCACGGCATTGTTCGGCGCGTAGTAAGCGCGAAAAAATTCCGCGGCATCGCTCACGGTGGCCGCGTTTAAATCATCCATCGAGCCGATGGTCGAATGCTTGTATGGGAAGTTATCATAGGCAAGCTCGATAACCGTTTCGTAGGTTTTCCCGTAGGGCCGGTTGTCGTAGCTTTGCCGGCGCTCCTCCTGCACGGTCAGGCGCTGGTTGTCGAAGTTCGCCTGGGTGATGCTCGGCGCGCGCATGCGGTCCGCTTCGAGATAAATGGCCAGCTCCAGTTGATTGGCGGGCAAGGTCTCGAAGTAATTGGTACGCTCGCTGTTGGTCGTGCCGTTGGCGCTGCCGCCGTTATTCTGAATTAAAATGAAGTGCTCGCCCTTGCCGACATTCTCCGAGCCCTGGAACAACATATGTTCGAACAGGTGGGCAAAGCCGGTTCGGCCGGGTTTCTCGTCGCGCGAGCCGACGTTATAGGTGACACAGATCGAATAGGTCGGCGCGCGATGATCCTCGGCGAGCAGCACCCGCAGACCATTTTTGAGTTTGAATTCCTTGAAAGCGATATCGTAGGGGTCGGCCTGGGCCGGCTTTGCCGATGGGATCGCCTTGGCAGGCGGCACCCGACGCTTGGCGGTCTTTGATTGCGCCGCTTCAACCGCCAACGGAGTAATGGCCAACGCTGTGCCCAGCGCTGCGACCGCGACCATCCCTCGCCAACCGTTCAATAACATTATTACCGCAAACATCCCCGAACTCCCCTGGCTGAATTGCCTGATCGGTTATTTGTAGCATCATTAATGGCTCAAGCAAGTTCGCCTCGGGGCGTCGGGTCATTTAGTCGTTGACAGCTCAAATGCAACATCATAAGTGAGAGATCAATATCTGCGTCGATCCGAACCGGAGGCCGTCATGAAGAATTCATGGGAAACCGTCACTGTCGATAATGGCCCAATGCGATTGTACGTGAGCGAACCCGAAGGGAACGGGCCATTTCCAACTGTCGTCGTGATTCAAAATCAGGATGGGGTTGGAGATTTCACCCAGACAATGACCCGGCGAGTCGCAGAGGCCGGCTACTTTGCCATCGCGCCGGAGCTTTACCACCGCGAGGGCGAGCCGAAAACTCCCGAGCAGACCGCCAGCATCAAAAACTACCGCCGCGACACCAACGTCATCAGCGATATCGACGCGACGATCAAATTCTTGCGCGGCTGCGCCAATGCAGACACCGGAAAGCTCGGCATCGTCGGCTTCTGTATGGGCGGGCGTATTGCGTTTCTGATGGCGGCGGCAAGCAAGTCTTTCAAGGCCGCGGTCGATTTTTACGGCGGCGGAGTTTACTCCCAGTGGGGCGATCGTCCGGCACCGTCGGAGTTGGCGGGCAACGTGTCATGTCCCGTCCAAGGCCATTTCGGCGAGCTCGATAAAAATCCGCCGCCGGACGAGATGCGCCGGCTCGACGCCGAACTGACCCGCTTAGGCAAAGAGCACCAGTTTTTTTTCTACGCCAATGCGCCGCACAGCTTTAATCGCCAGGGAGGGAACGGCTATCGCCCGGAAGCGGACGCTGCATCATGGGCGCGAACGCTGGAATTTTTTGGCAAGCACCTGGGCGCCGTTGGCGCAACTAAAACGGCTGCGGTCGGATAACCGGCAAGCCTCATGATCACACCACGATCGGATCTCTGCCGCGCGCTCGTCGCGCTCATTTTCGCCATGGCCTGCGGAGATTTCGCCAACGGCGCCGAACCGAGAACTCTGAACATCGGCTGGACCGGCGGCTCCGCCTGGACCGCGCTGCCGGACCGCATCGCCGCGGAGCGGGGCTTCTTTGAAAAAGAAGGGCTCAAGGTCCGCTACATTCAGTTTCAAGGAACCAACCTCATGCTCAGCGCGCTGATGGCGAATGAGCTCGACTATGTAACGATTCTTCCTTTCATCGCCGGCGCCGCCACCCGCGGCCTGCCGGTGAAGATCGTCGGCTCGACCACCAAGTCGAGCGGTTATGCCATCGTGTCGCGGCCGGATATCGACAGCGTGAAAGCGCTCAAAGGAAAAAGGATTGCGATCAACACCTTCGGCAGCTCGGCGGATTTTGCAATTTATCAGTTGCTCAGCCGCAACGGCTTGGATCCAAATAAAGACGTCACCCTGCAGGCCATCGCGGGCAGCCCCGACGCCCGCTTTGCCGCCCTGCTGAGCGGCGCCGTCGACGCCACCGTGGTCAATAGCCCCTTCGAGTATCGCGCCGAGCAAAAAGGGTTCAAGACGCTCCTGTCGGTTCGAGAGACCGCGGAATTCGTGCGCATTCCGATTGTCGGCCTGAGCACGACCCAGCGCAAGATCGACAAGGAGCCCGACGAGATCGTCCGCATGCTGCGCGGCCAGCGCGCGGCGATCTTGTTTCTGCAGAGCCAGCGCGAGGTCGGCGTCGGCCTGCTCGAAAAGCTGCTCAGACTCGATCGCCCCGCCGCGGAAAGATTTTATGCCATCTACCGCGATCAATATAATCCCGATCTGACCGCCCCGGATGCCGTCGTCGAAGAATGGATCGCCGTCGGCACTTTTCGAGCCAAGGAAAAAATCACCGTCAAGCCGCAGGTCGTCTACGACTGGACCTTCGCGGAAAAAGCCCGGCGTTAGTACGCAGGGAGCCGAAGCATTCCCAACCTGTTTCAGCAATCGGGTCGTCGCAGCGACCGCAAAATGAACTACCCCGCAGCAAGCTGCGGGGTATCAGAAGAACGCGGCGGAAAGTATCCCAAAGGCGTCACCCCCGAATGTTTCTATCGGGGGTCCAGTTCC
>CAMLCX010000447.1 GCA_946478635.1 uncultured Pseudomonadota bacterium | reverse complement strand
CGTTGCCGGCAAGAACGGCGTCATCCAGCTCAATCTTCAAATCGCTTATGACAACCAGAATGCTTATTTCCGCGCGCAGTGGAAGACCAGAAATGGGTATCCGGGCGAAGCACATCCCTTCGTGCGCTATGACGGCAAGGAATGGAAGCCCTATGGCTTTCCGAAACTGGATGCGGTTGTCCAAAAGGGCGAGCAACCGGGGATCTATGAAGATCGCTTTTCGATCATGATCGATGACGGGGGAGTGCCGGCCTTCGCGAATCAAGGCTGCTGGCTTACTTGCCACAACGGCGAACGCGACAACCCGAAGTTCGCGAGCAGGGCCGAGGTTGGGGCGAACCCGTTGTACCAGGCTTTGAAACAGTTTGATGTGCGTAAATATCTGCCTTCGACGCGCACCGACGCGGATGCATCGTGGGACAAGGGCAAGAGCTCGGAGGAGATTGCCAAGATCAAGGCGGCCGGGGGCTTTCTCGAGTTGATGCAATGGCGCGCCCACCGGTCAAATGCGGTCGGCATGGCGGACGATGGCTACGTGCTCGAATATCGCTTGAGTGACGCCGGCGGCAACCCGTTCGGATCAAACGTGGACCCCAAAACTCACCAGCCGAGATTTATGTATGACGAGAAGAAGATCGGAAAACGGGCAGTCACGGCCGACGACATCCGCAAGACACCGACCGCTTTGATCCGCGACCAAAACGCAGTTCCCTTCGATCCTGATGCCGGATGGAAGACCGGCGATCTTATCCCCGAGTACGTGCTCAACAAGGAAGGCGCCAAGGGATCAGGTGCCGATAACAGGAACGTTAACGGTGTCTGGAAAGACGGTACGTGGACGGTCGTGTGGGTCCGTCCGCTGAAACTTACCAACCCCGATGACAAAGCTTTGAATGAAGGCAAAGCCTACAATTTCTCTTTCGCGGTGCACGATGACAACATCACGACCCGGGGGCATCACGTGTCTTTCCCCATCACGGTCGGTTTCGGCGCCAAGGCCGCGATCGAAGCGACCAGGCTTAAATGAGCGTCGCCTGAGACCAAGGCGCGCGCGGCCGGGCCAAATACTTTTGGTGCACAGACCTCGCTGTTACGATCCGAAGGTCATTGTGGCCTGGATCTAAACAATCTGCCGATCAATCGCCCCGGCGCATAATCCGCTGAGTCACGACTTGCGTGTGGCTCGGCGGTTCAGTGCAATCCCGTTTTGATCCAAGTTCCGAGTGGTTAGCTTTTTCGCTTTTCGCTGCTGCCCTCATGGGCAACTCGCCCGCTTGCGTCTTCAAAGGCACAGCTGCTTTGCCTTCGTTCCGGAAGGGTTGCAGCTCGCTTTCTTGACTGTTTGATCGACAATCGATTAATTTGCCAGCGTGTATCCAATGTAAATTTCCGACTGCTTGGTAATGATGCCCGCTAAGGGCGAACCCGGACGCCCAAGGAAAGGAAGCAGATGATGACAAATACGAACGCGGTCAGCCGCCATAGTTTTCTCGAAGCCGTCGCTGTCTTGGATAGCGGCGAAATTATCCGCAAGGCCGCCGAATCTTTTCACGCCGCGCGCAAACGCGCCGGCGGACCGTATTGATGCAACGAGAAGAACCTTCTTCACCAGACGAGTTCGCGCTTCGCCTCCATCGCGGCCTCGTGCGCGCAGGGTCCTCGCCGAGGCTTTCGAAGAATGAAAATCCGCCGTGTAAACAACGCGAAAGGGAAATTCAGCGATGCCATTGAATCACACAGTCCACGCGCTAATGGTCGGCATGAGCGAAAACTGGTGGCGGGCGGGCATCATGCCCTGCGTGCGCAGCGATTTGGAACGGGACAAACCGGTGGCCTATATTTTCTGGCTCATCGAAGGTCCTAACGGGCCTATCGTCGTCGATACCGGATACCATCCAGACTACGTCGCCCCGGAATGGGCTCAAGGAAAGAGCTTCATCGAGCCGCCGGCTTTGCTCCGGGAACTGGGCGTAAAAGCGGAGGAGATCAAGACCGTCATCGTCACTCATTTTCATCAAGACCATTTCACCGGGTTCGATTATTTTCCCCAAGCGAAGTTCGTCATGCAGCGCGCCGAATTGGAATTCTGGACCGGACCGCTGATGCGCCATGAAATTTTCGACAGGCAAATTCGTCCGAAGGTCCGCCCCGCGTTGGAAAAACTAAAACAGGCGGGGCGGCTCGAACTGGTTGACGGAGATTTTGAGCTTTACTCGGGACTCGAGCTACTCAAGGCCGGCGGCCACACGCCGGGCTCGCAAATGGTGGCGCTGCAAACGGCGGCGGGCAAAGCGGTTCTGTGCGGCGATATCGCCTACACGTTCAAAAACATTCGCGAGCATATTCCCGTGGGCTGGTACTACAACCTGGGCGATACCGTCGTTGCGCTCGACCGCGCTATTTCTACGGCCGCGCGCCCCGATCTCGTTTTTCCGAATCACGATACCGAAGTCATGCAAGGCAAGCGCGTGGCGCGGGTAGTATGAAATGCCCGAGTGCTGTTCTGCAACGCTGGCTCTCCGTGATCAATTTCTTCAAGGTAGAAGCGCAGAAACCAGACGTTGAGACGGTGCACAGGGGTTGAGGGTATTCTCGATGCAGACAACCAAGATGATCATTCTGTTTTTGGCAGTGTTGCTCGCTACTCTGCGCGACGTCGATGCCGCGGAGCAACCGTTTTTTCAGGGCAAAACCATCACGCTACAGGTCGGCGCGCCGGCGGGGGGCAGGCAAGATCGTATCGCACGAACTTTGGCCAGGTATCTGACCAAATATACCCCTGGCCAGCCCGCATTCTTGATCCAAAATAAATCCGGCGGCCAAGGCATACCGGCGATGTTGACTCTGAGCAAGGCGCCTGCCGACGGCAGCTTTATGTCCATGGTCATTTCCTCGTATCTGGAAGCGCCTTACTTCGGCGCTCCGGGAGCCAGCTACGAGCCGCGGAGTTTTGTCTATGTCGGCGCGCCCAGCACCGGCAAACAAAGAAATGTTCTCGTAGTGCACCAACGGACGGGAATTAAAACTCTCGATGATCTACGAAAGCGGGAAGTTACGCTTGGCGCACAGGGGGTCGGTAATCGCAGCTACCTCTATTCGCGGCTCATCGCCGAAGTTTTAGCGCTCAAAGTCCGATGGGTCCTGGGCTACGACACGTTGCAGCTTAATGTTGCGATGGAGCAGGGCGAGGTGCAGGGGCGGGTGAACGACGCTGCTTCGATGATGACCGACAAGCCTGAATGGTTTGCCAAGCGCGAGATTCTTCCGCTGGTGGCCATGACGCTGCCGGATGAATTGCCGCCGGTGAAGCATCCAATCTTCGAAGGAGTTCCTTCGATCATGCAATTTGCCAAAAACGATGTGCAAAAAAATATCATTCAGAAAATCAACTCCACTGACCGGCTCGGCGCTGCCATGGCTTTCCCGCCGGGGACGCCGGAACCGATTCGCAAGATCATGGAAGAGGCACTGCTCAAAGTCGGCAAAGATCCAGCGTTCAGAAAAGATTGGGAAGACGTGGTTCTGGAAGGAAGCGCCTTTGAGCAAATGTTCAGCGGCAAGGAAGTTTTTGAGGACGTGAAGACCTATACGGATTGGCGGCCGGAAATCTTGAGCATGTATAAACGGCTGGCGCACGAAGCGCCGAAGTAACTGGCTCTTTCGAAAAGGATGCGTTGACATTCAACGGCGCTCGCAGGTATAAGACCGGCCAAACAGGACTCTATGGTTCGCGACGATTTCATCAGGGCGGTCGCCACAGCAGGAGAAGGGCAGTCGCACTGGCTGCACCGGCAGTCTTACGTGCAGGTCGCCCTTGAAAAATTCAAAACGTACGCCGGCCCTCTCGACGGCGCGCCCGTGCTCGACGTCGGTTGCGGCCAAGGGCGTGACGTCGCGGAGTTCATCGGGCGCGGCATAGAGTGCGAGGGTCTGGAGATCAATCCGCGTTACGTGAAAGAGGGGCGGAGACTTTTTCCCAGCGCCAAGATAACCAAAGGGAGTGCCGAGAACTTGCCGTACGCGGACGGCATCTTCGCTCTAGTTTATTGCCGGAACCTGGTGTTCTGCACCGATCCGAAGAAGAGTCTGCCGGAACTCCGGCGCGTGCTTCGTCCCGGCGGTGTCGGCCACGTCTCGCTGGACGAGAAAATCGTCCAGCTCAGCGACAATGCGGTCTTGCATTCAGCCCGCATCGACGAATTGGTCGCCCTTCTCGCGGGCTGTGAGATTCTCGAAAAAGAGTATCGCGAACGGATCGACGAAGATCCTACTCCCCACTGTCATCATTATTACGACGTTTACTTCCGGAAGCTGGATGGGAATTCCGAACATGGATGACCTCTCGGTGAAAACCCGGTAGTTTGCTTTTACCGCAGACGAGATCCTGCTAACTTGCAAAATCGAGAGTACTCCCTCACCACGAAGCGCCCAGCGCGGCAGAGCCGCAACCCAAAAGAATGGGGAGTA
>CAMLCX010000446.1 GCA_946478635.1 uncultured Pseudomonadota bacterium | reverse complement strand
AGGCAGCCTGTCCTGAGCTAAGCCGAAGGGAACCATGAACGGTAGACGCCATTTGCCTGTTACAGCTTACTAGCCATGCCGCGCAAACCAGCAAAAAAGATGCGCGCCAAGCGCATCCCGGCTTGCCCTGAATGCCATAGTCCGGCAGTGATCCCGGTGCTGCACGGCATCATCACGCCGGATCTCCAACGAGCCATCGATGCGGGCAAAGCCGTCGCCGCGCAGCGCGAGGAATGGGAAGGCATGACCGAGTGGTACTGCAAATCCTGCGGCTGCGACTGGAGCCGCCACTCGCGCCGGTACAGAAAACCCGGCGGGGTCAATGCGACGAGAGCGTGACACACCAACAATCATTCTGTAAGAATTATCGATCATGCAACCGGTCCGCCTAAGAGGCGTTGTTCTCGCAGTCATTACGCTGGCGTTTTCGTCTTTCGCGCCGTCTCGCGCCCACGCCGACGCAATCCTGGTCGCCGCAGCCGCGAGCCTGACAGATGTCCTAAAGGAATTGGCCCAGTCTTACGAGGCGAAAAGCACGCACAAGCTGTTTCTAAACCTCGGCCCATCCAATTTTCTAGCGCGCCAAATCGATGAAGGCGCACCGTCGGATATCTTTATTTCGGCAGACACGGCGCAGATGGATTTTCTCGATGGCAAAGGCCGGCTGGAACCGGGCACTCGCAAGAATTTACTTTCCAATCAGTTGGTGCTGATCATGCGCCACGATTCCCCTCTTGCGATCACGTCACCTAAAGATCTTCTCAAAACCGAAGTCAAAAAGATCGCTCTGGCGGACCCCAACGCGGTTCCGGTCGGGGTTTACACCCGAAACTATCTCGCGGGCGAAGCTTTGTGGGACAAGGTCAGACTGAAGATTGTCCCCGTCCTGGATGTACGCGCCACGCTCGCCGCCGTGGAATCCGGCAACGTCGAAGCGGGTTTCGTTTATAAAACCGACGCCGCCATTTCAAAAGCAGTCAAGGTCGTATTTTCAGTGCCGCTTGATAAAGGCCCGAAGATCACCTATCCGATTGCCATCATCAAGGATTCGAAAAAGAAAGAAGCGGCCCGCGATGTCATTAATTACCTATTAAGTCCGACCGGTAAATCGATCTTGAAAAAATACGGCTTCGTGGTTTTTGATTGAGCACGGCGGGGCGTCATCACATCGTGATCTTCTCTCTCGAAACCTGGCAAATCACCCTCTTCTCGCTGGCCGCCGGTCTCGCCAGCACACTCGTAATTCTCCCCTTCGGCATCGCCCTCGCCTGGCTCTTCGCGCGCAAGGAATGGCCGTTCAAGAGTGTTTTGGAAACGCTCGTTCTGCTGCCCCTGGTCATGCCACCGGTATCCACGGGCTTGATCCTGCTGAAAATCTTCGGCCGCCGCAGCCCGCTCGGTCAGTGGCTTTACGAGCGCGGTGTCGAGATCGTTTTCAACTGGAAAGGGGTGCTCATCGCCATGTCGGTGATGTCGTTCCCTCTGCTCGTCCGCTCGGTGCGCACGTCGTTTGCCGAGGTCAGTCCGCGGCTCGGACAGATCGCCGCGACCCTCGGCGCTTCGCCTCTGAAAATTTTCTTTGTCGTTACTCTACCGCTTGCCTACAAGGGCATCGTTGCCGGCGCCCTCCTGGCATTCTCTCGCGCGCTCGGCGAATTCGGCGCGACGATTTTACTCGCCGGCAATATTCCCGGCCGCACGCAAACGCTCTCGCTGGCGATCTTCAGTTTCGTTCAGACCGGCAAGGATACCGAAGCGTACACATTGCTGGGCATCACTGTCTTTCTCGCATTCACATTCGTATGGCTCTCCGAGTGGCTGCTGCGCGCGGGAAGGAAAACCTGACATGCACCTGCAATGCCGCATCCCGCTCGCTCACTTCGAGCTCGATATCGACGTCTCCTTCGATGCTCGGGTCACGGCAATCTTCGGTCCTTCCGGAGCCGGTAAGACAACCCTCCTCGACGCAATTGCCGGATTGCGCGAGATCGCGGAAGGCGAAATAGAAATCAACGGGCACACAGTCTTTTCGTCCGCTCGCGGCATCCATCGGCCACCACAGCGCCGGGGCATCGGTTACGTTCCTCAAGAAGGCGCGCTATTCCCTCACCTTTCCGTGCGCAAAAACATCCTTTTCGGCGCCAACCGAAGCGATAGCGCCGGCGCATCGAGGGGCATTACCGTCGATCATGTGCTGGAGATTTTAGAGATCAACAGACTTCTGGATCGTCCGGTGAGCGGATTATCCGGCGGAGAGGCCCAGCGGGTTGCGCTGGCGCGGGCAATCTTGTCGAGACCGCAATTGCTTTTGCTCGATGAACCTCTGGCTGCTCTCGACGTCGCGCTCAAAGAAAGAATCTTGCCCTATCTCGCCCGCGTACGCGATGAGTTCGCTATTCCGATGATCTACGTCACGCACAATCTCACCGAGGTTCTTACCCTCGCCGATTGGGTGCTGATGGTTCAACAGGGCAAGCTCGTCGCTCAAGGCATTCCCAAAGAAGCATTGCGATCGGTCCATGCCATCAAGCAACTCGCGGATGAGCCGTTCGATAATGTATTTGCCGCAACATTTGTCGAGTCGGACGCCCGCTCCGGACGGACGCGCGTTCGCTTGCCTTCCGGCGCCGAGCTGTTCATCCCGTATTTGCCTCAGCCGGCCAATCGCGCCTTTCAGATCCGGGTTGGCGCCGATGACATCCTGATCGCCACGCAACGTCCGGAAGGCATTTCCGCCGGCAATGTTTTACCCGGGACGATTCGGAGCATCGAGCCGGTCGACGGAGAGGCGCTGATCACGGTGGCTGCCGGCGATGAATTCGTTGTTCGCCTGACGGCGGCGGCGATTCTCCGGCTTGGCTTAACCGTAAACTCTCCGGTCTTTCTCATCATCAAAACCCGCGCTTTCCGCGTGCTGTAGCGATCACGCGTGCTCGCTGGTCCGAACGGGCAGACACGGCGGTTTGATTTCCACAATTCGTCGACGAAGTCGCATTGAACCACCCGCAGTAGTCTGCGGAGCATCGGATCGGAGAAAACATTCGGAATCGGGAAATTGCCGCAAAGAACGCAAAGGCCGCAAAAAAAGATTGTAGGGTGAGCGGAAGCGTGGAGCGCCGATAACCACCGCGGGGTGGATGGGATCGCGGAGCCTATCCATGGCCATGCGAAGGACTCGATCCCCACGTCGGATAGGCAGCGTACCAAGCTGCGGGGAATCGAACCCGCGGCGTATTAAACCCCACAAGGTCAACTGATTTCTTGACACTGCCGGCCTCCCGGGTAAGATTGGGGCGGTCCAATTGAATATCGTGAAGCTCGCCAACGAAATCAAAATGGTGCCGGCAAGGGTCTTTTGCGACAAATACGGCGGTGCGCCCGCCATGAGAATACTTTTACTGTTGCTGTTTTTTCACGCTCCGCTCGTTCATGCGCAGAGCGAGAAAAAGGTCGCCGCCAGCCTGATCTACGAAGCGATTGCGGCGACCAATGCGGTATTGTGGCTCGCCGAAGATGCGCGGCTATTCGAGAAGTACGGTCTCGACATGAAAGTCGTCCATGCCCGCGGCGCCGTGCCCGTGCAGGCGCTGGTGAGCGGCTCGGTCGAATTCGGCGCCTTCAGCGGTTCGTCCGCTGTCGCCGCCGTGCTTGCCGGCAGCGACCTTGTTTTCGTCGCGGCTAAAGGCAACTTCGCGGTCATGTCGTTTTGGGTAAGACGAGACTCACCGATCAAGACGCTCGCGGACCTCAAAGGTAAGACGATCGGCGTCACGCGCGCCGGCTCCGCCACACACACAATCGCGCGGTTGGCGCTGAAACCGGCCGGATTCACTGATCGCGACGTTAAGTACCTTTATCATGCCGGACTTCCCGAATCCTTCATTTCCCTCGATCGAGGCCTCGTGGATGCAAGCATGGGCTCCCCGCCACGCCCGGGATTCAAAGAGCTTGTCGACTTGTCGTCGCTTAAGATTCCCTTCCTGCAGGGCGCCATCGAGGTGCGGCGCGCCTTTCTTCAGAGCCGGCGCGACACCGTGATCAATATGCTTAAGGCCTATCTCGAGACCATCAGGCTCGCCAGGGAGAAACCGGAACTCGTCATCGCGGCCATCTCAAAGCGAATGAGAGTGCCGGCGGATGTCGTGCGTCCCGCTTATCAGCCGCATGAAAATGTCTTGGAGGAGATCCCTTATGTGCGGCGCGACTCGGTGCAGGCGATTTTCGACCAGTATCCCAAGGAACAGCTCAAGAATCTTTCGTTCGAAAGACTTACCGATCACAGTCTGCTGCAACAGCTGGAATCTTCCGGTTTCGTAAAAGAGTTGTACAGAAAATAGCGACCAACCAAGTGTAGTGACTCTTAAATGAAGGTGCTTATGGTTCGCCAGAACAAAGGCGGAAATTGTCGAACGGGGGAGAATAGACTCCCGCCAAGCATGTCCTGAGTCTATCGAAGGGGCGCAAAGCACGCCAAGT
>CAMLCX010000445.1 GCA_946478635.1 uncultured Pseudomonadota bacterium | reverse complement strand
GCTCAAGGAAGCCGTTCCCAAACTTGCCCGTGTCGCGGTTCTCTACGATCCGGCCGTTCCAATTGCACGCCAGGTGAAAAACGATCTCCCAGTCGAGGCGCGTGCGCTGGGGTTAACCATTCAGCTTTGGGAGATACGAGCTGCGGAGGATCTCGAGCGGGTTTTTGGTGCGCTAAACAAAGAGCGGCTGGACGGGCTCTATGCGTCAGGGGGCCTGGCTATAGCTGCTAACGGAAAACGGATCGCGGACTTTGCGTTAAAGAGGCGGTTGCCGTCGACGTATAGCGAAAGAGAAGCCGTAAACGCCGGCGGGCTCATGTACTACGGGGCGGACCTCGCGGACAGCTACCGCCGCGTAGCCAGCTTTGTGGACAGAATCCTCAAGGGCGCCAAGCCCGCTGACCTACCCGTGGAGCAGCCGACGAAATTCGAACTGGTGATCAATTTAAAAACCGCCAAGCAGATCGGCCTGACGATCCCGCCGAATGTGCTGGCAAGAGCGGACAAGGTGATTCGATGAAAGTAGTCAGTCGTCAGTGGTCAGTAGTCAGCCTTACGCTTTGCGCCATGCTCTTTGCGCTTTGCCTCCCAGTTTGGGCGCAGCAGACACCGAAGCTCTTCCGCATAGGATTTCTGGCCGGCGGTTCCGCTTCCGCTATCTCGAATCGGTTGGAAGCATTCCGGCGCGGGCTGCGCGAGCTTGGGTATGTGGAAGGAAAAAATATTGTCATCGAATATCGCTACGGTGACGGTACGCAAGCTCGCGGGCCAGAGCTTGCGGCCGAACTGGTGGGCTTGAAAGTAGACATCATCGTCACGGGAGGTCCGCTTTCCACTGGCGCGGCCAAGAAGGCCACAACAACGATCCCGATCGTCATGGCATTTCATACCGATCCTGTTGCTTCGGGTTTCGTCTCGAGCTTGGCCCGACCCAAGGGAAACATTACCGGCCTGTCAACGCTTGCGCCGGAGATAAGCGGAAAACAACTGGAGTTTCTGAAGGAGATTCTTCCGAGGCTCTCCCGCGTGGCCGTTCTCGGAAACTCGAGCGAACCGGGGCATGTACAAACACTGGCCGAGACGGAGCGCGCCGCGAGCGCTTTCGGCGTTCAGCTTCAATTTCTAGAGGTACGGGATCGCACTCACATTGAGACTTCATTTCGAGACGCACGTAACGGTCGCGCTGACGCCGTCCTCGTGATGGTGAGCCCAGTCGTCATTTCTCAGCGAAAACACATCATAGATCTCGCGCAAAAGAGTCGCCTCCCGGCAATATATCCCTGGTCGGAGTTTGTCGAAGACGGCGGGCTGATGACCTACGGTCCGAGCATCAATGATTTGTTCCGCCGCGCCGCAACGTATGTCGACAAAATACTCAAGGGCGCCAAGCCCGCGGATCTTCCCGTCGAGCAGCCGCAGAAGTTTGAGCTGATCATCAATCTGAAAGCCGCCAAGCAAATCGGCCTCACGATTCCGCCGAATGTGCTGGCGCGGGCGGATAGAGTTATCAGATAACATTTTGGATTTTCGATTTTAGATTTTGGACTGAAAACCGGGAGAACAAACCGATGAACGCATTTCGTTCGAAGTCTCTTTCCGACAATCGAAAATCGGCAATCCAAAATCCAAAATGGGTGGGGCTTTTTGGTTCACCAAAGCAGGGCGACTGTTATCTTAAGGATCAATCAACTCGAACGTCAGGTTTTTACCGTCGAGAATGATCAGAAACCGGTTCAGTACGTTTCGGCCCAGGAGGACATCGGGGCGGTTTGTTGCAATGCAGCGTACGGCCGCGAGGACAAAACCTTCCACTGTAAGGCGAATATAATAAACCGGACGTTGTGTGAAAGTACCGTCGTATCCGCGTGTCCAAACACGGCCCTTAGGACTGATTCCGAGCGGTGCAACAAGTCTTTCCGGAATAACGGTGATATCCGCACCCGTATCCAACTTGCCCCGAACGCGGGAACGTTTATTCGGAGTCACCGGGTTTGCGATGGTTACGTCTGCGACGGGAGCCGGCGGATTAAAGGCGCGGTCGTAAGCCGGCACAGTCAGCGCACCACTTCTGGTGAGGGCACTTCATAAACGGTAGGTTCTTTCTCAACTCGTTGGATCAAGAACGGTGCATCTCCGAATTTTGCAAACATTTGCTGGGCCAAGTCTTCATCGCTTGTCCCGTGGCCAACTACGCGGCCTTGATAAAGAGCAACAAATTGGCCCCGGTAGCGGTGTAGCAAACGCGCTCGCTTTTTGCAGTACGCTCGCTCTTCAGCAGCTAACGGTTCTTCTCCTGGTGCCTGCTCTTTCAGCTTCTTTGAGCTTGCCATTTGCGCTTGTTCCCTTTACCAACCTTGTACTATTTTTGCCCGACGCCAACAAGCGCGGCTCCTCCGCCGGTAATCCGTGCTGAAGATGAATACTTGCGGATCGAGTAGATTTTCCCAGTTTACGTCACGAATATCGTGCAGCTACAACTTCGTCTTCGAGTTCGTCGTTAACCCGAAAGCCGCCAAGCAGATCGATGTAACAATTCCGCAGAAAGTGCTGGCGCGGGCGGACCGGGTGATTCGGTGAGGCGCGAGGGGGACTCAATGCGAGCGGTCTGTAGTCGGTGGTCAGTAGTCAGCAAGAGCGTCGTCTTTTGTGCCCTTTGCGCCATGCTCCTTGCGCTTTGCACGTCTACCGAGGCGCAGCAGTCGAAGCAAGTTTTCCGGATAGGATATTTAGCACCTGGGACCCCTTCTTCTGTCGCCGCACGCACCGAAGCATTCCGGCAGGGCCTGCGCGAGCTCGGTTACGTCGAGGGAAAAAACATTGTCATGGAATCGCGCTATGCAGAAGGGAAATTCGATCGCCTCTCCGCTCTTGCGGCCGAGCTGGTGCGTCTCAAGGTAGAGGTCGTCGTAACAGGAGGGTCGGCATCAACCCGTGCCGCCCAGAAAACAACTTCTACGATTCCTATTATCATGACGCAGGATCCTGATCCTATTGGCTCGGGTTTCGTTATTAGTCTAGCGCGACCAGGCGGAAATATCACGGGATTGTCTAACCTTGTTTTGGATCTGAGCGGAAAACGACTGGAGCTACTGAAGGAGATCGTTCCCAAGCTCTCCCGTGTCACGGTCATCGGGACTTCGACCACCCCGGGTAACGCGCAGCAGTTAAGAGAGACTGAACTCGCCTCCTCAACGCTCGGCTTGAAGATTCAATACCTAGACGTGGTCGATCCGAGGGATATTGAGACCGCGTTCCGAGCTGCGAGTAAGGAGCGCGCTGGCGCAGTTCTCGTGCTGGCCGGTTCCGTCTTCAATTCTTATCGAAAACAGGTTGCAGATCTTGCGACAAAAACCCGCCTCCCGGCAACCTACGTTAACCCGGAATACGTGGAAGACGGTGGGCTTATGAGCTACGGTGCGAGCATTACCGATTTGTACCGGCGTGCCGCTGCCTACGTGGACAAAATTCTGAAAGGCGCCAAGCCGGCCGACCTCCCCGTGGAGCAGCCGACGAAGTTCGAGCTGGTGATCAACCTTAAAGCCGCAAAGCAAATCGGCCTGACGATTCCACCCAACGTGCTGGCGCGAGCGGACAAAGTGATTCGATGAAAGTAGTCCGTTGTCAGTGGTCAGTAGTCGGTCTTACCCTTTGCGCCATGCTCTTTGCGCTTTGCGCGTCCGCCGAGGCGCAGCAGCCCACGCAGCTTCCCCGGATTGGATATCTCAATGCGTCCTCCTTTTCCACCAACGAAAACCGCATGGAGGCGTTCCGCCATGGACTGCGCGACCTGAACTATGTAGAGGGGAAAAACATTATCATCGAGTGGCGATCTGCAGACGGAAAAACCGATCGTCTTTCGGCGATTGCGGCCGAGCTAGTGCGCATCCCGGTGAAAGTCATTGTGACGGGGGGCTCGACATCAACGCGAGCGGCGAAGGCAGCAACTTCTACGATTCCCATTGTCATTACGAACGATCCGGATCCCGTCGGTGACGGACTAGTGGGTAGCCTGGCGCACCCTAGCGGAAACATCACAGGACTGTCCACCCTTGCTCCGGAGCTGAGCGGAAAACGACTGGAGACTCTCAGAGAGATTATCCCTAAACTTTCCAGGGTGGCTGTCCTGGGAACGTCAACTCAACCGGGCTTCGCGCATCAACTCAAAGAATTGGAGGTCGCCGCAAAGGCATTCGGAGTGAAGCTTCAAAAACTGGACGTTTTAGATGCCAAGGATATTGAGACTTCATTTCGAACTGCAAAGAAAGGCCAGGCTGAAGGAGTCGTTGTGTTGACGAGCCCCGTTCTCAGTACTCAGAGAACTCAGGTGGTCGACCTTGCGGTAAAGAACCGCCTCCCGGCAATGTACTCCGACAATCGGTATGTGGAAGTCGGAGGGCTTATGACCTACGGCGTGAGCTTCCTCGATTTAGACCAACGCGCGGCCACTTACGTAGACAAAATCTTGAAAGGTGCTAGACCTGC
>CAMLCX010000444.1 GCA_946478635.1 uncultured Pseudomonadota bacterium | reverse complement strand
CGGCATCGCTAGCGCCGGTATCCCCGGTAAACACAATCACGCGGTCAGGCGTTTCGAACCGGTAGGCATAGGACTTGTGCTTGCCGGCAGCCAGTCCTTCATGGAAAGCAAAATGGCTGTTTTCGACCGCCGTCACTTTGATGTTCGCATCCTGATAAATCATGCCCGTGCCGACATCATGACCAAAGAACACCTGGGCTATCGGTACCGTGCGACCTCCGTCGGCTATCCTGATCTCGGCACTGATGCTGAAATACTGCACAGCGGCCTTGACCAGCTCTTCTGTCCTGGGCGGACCATAGACATGGATCGGTTTGGCGCGATTTTGATCCCACGCAACCGACAACAACGTCCCGAGACCGGCCGTGTGATCGTCGTGGTGATGAGTGATAAATATTGTTCCGATCTCCCGAACGTTAACGACAGCTTTTGCGATACGCCGCGCGACGCCATCGCCGGCATCAACGACATAATGCGTCCCGTTAACAGTTAGAAGATTGGATGATTGTGCTCGATGGGCTCTCGGCGGCGGGCCTGCTGACGTCCCCAGCGTGATAAGGCGTGTGCCTTCGTTCATGGCATGGGCTCCTTTGCTTTATGCTTTCGCGCGTCAGCACCGATGGTAGCGTGCTAAGATAATTGGACTTAACTCTTTAGCGCCAACTGCCGTCATCGAAAGAGAAAGAGCCCTACTTCGTCCCGACTCCGACAAGCCACTCTCCAGGCGCCTCGAAGCCGTTCGGTCCTTCGAATTGTTTCAGTTGCTGCTCGATTTCACTCCAACCCAGCGCGCGGTCGGCGTCGCTCAGCTTGTTCATAAGGACTTGGAGGCGCGGGAAAGAGCCATTCATCGCGTCTATCGCTTCGGCAGTGGAAGAAAAATGCCGTTGCACCGAAACTGCTCGGACAGCCACGTCGCGGAATCCCGCCTTCGCATAGCACTCTTCGAGCACTCCCTGCCCTGAGAGCGCGAACAGCCCGGGCTGTCCCGATGCTGGCAATGGTATTTTTGCCAGGCGGCTAGCGATTGATAAGGGCAGCCCAAAAAAGGGATTTTTCTCGGCTGTCGACCATACCGTCACCGCGAAATTACCGGATGGCTTTAGCGCACGGTGCACGCCAAGCAGCACCTTGGCTACGTTGGGAAAAAGCATGAGACCAGCCCGACATAGCACCACATTGAAAGAGGCTGGCGCAAGGTCGATACTCGCCGCATCCATGACCCGTGTCTCCACGTTGGTGAAACCCGCCTCGCGCACCGTTTCGGCCGCCAGGTTCAGCATGTTGGCAGAAATGTCGGTAGCCAATACATGCCCGTTAGGTCCCACGCGCCGAGCAGTCATGACGGCAAGATCGCCCATCCCAGCAGCTAGCTCCAGTACGCGGTCGCCAAGCTGAATATTGGCGAGATCGAGCATCATTTCCGTCAATGCGGCAAAAACCTCGCCGCGCATCCTTTTTCCACGCTGCCATTGTTCGGCATATTCGGCAGACGCGAAGTTCGGCCCCGTCATGGTTTCATCAGATGCTTTTGTGGCCATCGACTCTCCCTTCTACTTTCTCATGGACCCAGCTCAGCTCCGCGGCGAGAACGGCAGCACCGCCTCAATCGTGCGGAACGGCGCCGGGACGTAATCGAAATCTTCCTGGGATGCTTGTATGAGCAGGAAAACCGTTTCGTCCGTCTTGCTCGGATTCGATAATTCGTGCCGCACGCCGGGCGGCATTCGACAGAACGCGCCGGGCTTGAGCACGAACACGCCATTGCCATGCTGGCCCTCATAGCGGATTTCGAGATCCCCCTTCACGCCGACGAAAAGATCATAGACCCGCGCATGCAGGTGCGTCGGAACGCCGCTGCCGGGCTGGACCCGGTACACCGCCGTCTGCACCGGCGCATCCCCGTGCAGCATACCCTTCTCGCAGCCCGGCCGGCGCTCTTCGAGTGCGATGTTCGTTATGTCATCGACGGTGATAACGGGTTTCTGGCTCATGGAATTCTCCTTTATTGGTGCGGTCTCCAGATATTAGAGCACGGCACGCTCCCCAGTCATCAATACGATTTCACCGGGAAATCCATAACCAGATCCTGCCAGCTCGTAGGCGCTGCTCTCGGCTGTCTTTACAAAATGAACCGATTCTTTGTTTGCGCGAACCCTGAGTGCGAAACGCAGAAGCCGACACCGTTTGGCAATCTATGCAGTAGCTTATCCTACGCTTTCAGGATCGTCGTGATTAACTTCGCGAACGCAAACCGCCGTGCCCACGCTATCTTCGCCTAACTGCCTGCGGTGCTCGACTCTTCGCCCAATATGGAACCCGGCCGAACGACGGTGACCGCACCGGTACGCCGAACGCGTAACAGCAGGGTTGGTATATTTGATATGGCTGATAGGGCTGCAGATAGAGCTGGTAGTGCATTACATGCAGCTCATAGTAAGGATCGGTCTGTCGCAGATACTCTAAATAGTTCTGCCACTGCAAATAGTGCTGATATTGCAGAGACTGCTGATACTGCATATCCCAGTATGGATCATAGTAGGGATATGCCTGGGCCCGAAGATCGCGGGCTCCTAAGACAAGCAAACTCAAAAGCGCAACTGCCAAGAAAGACCCTTTCATTAGAATTGTCCTCCTCTCAAACTTGTCTAGTTCATGATTTAGACTGATACGTTTGACGAAAAACGACGAAGCATCACTCTCTCTCACTAAAAACATTTCGCCCGTCGATTTGAAAGGACGTTACAGACGAGCAAGCAGCACTACGCGGCAACTCGCGAGGTACCGAGTCGCATTAGGATCCGCTGATTTGCTAGTCATCATCCATAGCTCCTTGATTCTACGACAACACTATCTCGTCCCGAGGGCAGCCTGAACGGCTTCATTCCTATCGAGGCCGTAAAGGCTTTTTATATCGATTTCCGGATTCTCTGAAGCATAAAGTTTCCAGAAAGTCTTTAGGTCTTTGCTCTCGACCAGATACTTGACCAATCGGTAGCTTGCAAAATAGTAGTCGCTGCGCCGGGTCGGATCCGTTGAGACCCATTCCGGTGCCGGCTTGGTTGTGCCGAGGTGTTCTATGATTTCCGGCGCAATATTGCGGCGTGAAGAATCTTCTCTTCCGGTATTGGGACCTACAGCGGCGCCAGGAAAAATCTTCAACGCAACATAGTCGGCGATGCCTTCGCGCAGTGTGTGGCTGTGGTAACGCCATGTGAACAGGTGCGTAAGCTCATGAGCGTAGGTCGCGTTCTTGCCCCCCATGGCTCCGTGATACGCCCTGAGATTAAGAAGAATGATGGCTTTGGGATCGCTCGGATGCTGATATCCTCTCCAGACGTGTGAGACACCTATTGCATCCGACACGTAGACGCGAACCTTTGACCCGAGGATCGCGGTATCCAGTTTCAAACCGGTGACACGCTGCACTTCTTCGTATGCGCTTTCCATCATTTTAAGAAAGGATGGTTCGATGACCGCTCCATGCTGATGAATTTCTATATGCGCGCCGCTCGCGACGAGCTGCGCCCGCTCTACTACTTGTTCATCCGAGATCGAACGACGTGGAACGGCGGGATAGGTGTTCCCAGCAAAGACGCACAGGAAGATTGCAATAGGACTGGCTTTTTTTAGCATGACTTCAGACGCTTTTTACGCCGAGAACAGCCCTCAACGCGGAGACGGAACCGCTAAGATGGACCGAGCAGTTTGTCCTTTGCAAAAATAGATAGAGCGCGTGATGGGTCTGTGCAGTCAATCACACGGATTCCCCGTCACTCACGGTCCTAAAAAAGCTTCCGGCGGAACGGAATAGAGATCACTTGTCACTTTGGTCACACCCGGCACGTTTTTAACGACATTTACGACTTTGTCTTCCAACCCATGATCGACTCTGCCCTTGACGTGAATGTGGCCGCCGTCGGCGCGAACTTCGAGGGCCGATCCTCGTAAGTCAGGCGATGCAAATAACGTGGAGTGAACCTGGGAACCAAGCGCAAGATCGTTGAAAGCTTGTTTGGATGCGGCGGTGGGCTGGTACTCTTCGAGCTTCGCTGCCTCCAAAATCACACGCTTCGCCCCTTCTCGGCGCATTCTGCCCATGTTGAGAATGAGGTCATAACGATTGGGGTCGCGCCAATCCGTGCCGAACATCGTCATGAGCCGGCGGCTGCGCGCCTTATCGACCTCTTCTATGTAATGGCGCGCCGCGATGTCAGTCAGACTTTGCCGGGCGCGAATCTGTTCGATGCGAAATTCGATCGGCGCGATCAAAAGGATCTTCAGCACGTGCGCGATGCCGGGTAAAAGCTCATGACCCAAGTGGCCGTGGTAAACCACATTTCCGTCGTGAGCCAGTTCGCACAGCGCGGCCTGGAGAGCGATCCGGTAGGGCCGCAGATCTTGCAGCAAACGCTCCCACCAGTGCGGTCCTTTCTCGACGATCTCGTTGAGCTTTGCCTCGGGTATGCCATAGCGCCGGCTCG
>CAMLCX010000443.1 GCA_946478635.1 uncultured Pseudomonadota bacterium | reverse complement strand
CGCCTTTGTTCTGGCGAACCATAAGCACCTTCATTTAAGAGTCACTACACTAGCTCGCAAATGATCAGCGAGTTCACTGCTTCGGCAGCGAACTTGACCAATCGCGAAAGGGGAAACGAAACATCGCCGCCAAACTAACGTAAGCCCGGCGGAAATTCAACAAAACAAGGCAGCACCGATGATGAAATCACCGCTGCTTTTAATGAGAACGACAAACTAGGTCCCAGCATTGGCCGAGAGGCATGATTCTTTCGGGTAAGGACGAAGCTTCACGGGGTCTTCATCGCGATCGATTTCTAACGACCAAATCACGCGATCTTTGAAATAATTTATCAACTCGC
The DNA here is from genome assembly GCA_946478635.1 of uncultured Pseudomonadota bacterium. The sequence goes on along the minus strand of CAMLCX010000443.1, from coordinate 4,147 downwards.
AGTTTTGAGGCATCTCCATGTCGCGCGCCCAGACAACTTTCGAAGCGTCGATGTCCGCCTCATTGTAAACCCATTCCTTGTGAAATGAGTGATTCGGCCCATATTTTACCACAATCAGGTGCATCCCCGGCTGCTGCTTCAGCTGTCCTAGTAACCTCGCCCGTTGGATGTACGGCGCAAATGCGTCATACGCCTGATTCGATTGATAAACGACTATAGCGAGAACGGCAAGCGCCAATAGGGGAACGGCGTAAAGCACAAACTGACCGACACGGTGGTTACGAGCTCGCCAAATCCGAATTCCTTGAATAATGAAATAATAGTTTAACGCGATAATCGGCGCAAAATAATGTGGCGACAAATACGTTTCGAGCGTCAATCCCAGAATGAAAAACAGCTGAATGAACAAAGCAAATCTTCCCCAACGATTGTACCAAGACCATGAAAGCAGTGGCCCGAACGAACCGATCACAGGAATCGCAAAAACGCTTCCAATGACCAAACCGTACATCATCAGCGATGCGTAATTGATTTTGATAAACCCCTTCAAAGAGTGTTTCGCGAGATAAGCCGGAAGTTCATAATTGGCGTGAAAGTCCTCAATTATTTTATGATGGTACGTCGGTTTCGGCGGAAGCTCTTGCCAGATAAACAGCGTGGACACGCTTCGACTTTGTTCGTGTACAAGATAAGGAATTCGAAAAACGGATCCGGCAATGCGGTAATTGTAGTATCCCATCGCGCCAATGGTGATTACTCCTACGATCCCTAAAGGGAGCAAAACTCGGCGCGCCGATATGGCAAATGGCGGCCCGTTTTTTCCCAACAGCCAAACCCATAAGCCGACCCCAACAGGTATGCTGAGAACAAGCCCTTCGTAAGGTCGGCTATTGGCAAGGATGGCCAAGCCTACCCCGGCAGCGGCGGCATAGGCTGCGCGCGGCTTGCGCATGAGGTAACGAACCCCACCTAACAGCAAAGCTCCTCCGCCAGCGCATACGGCTCCTCCCCAATAACTCTGGGCCCAGTAGTTGCCGATACCGATGTTGGGATGAATGACCGCAAATATACCCCCGAGCAAAGCCCAACGACCGGGGAGCCACGCGTGTAGCATCCAGCAGATCGCGCCGCACATAAACGCCATTCCCAACCAGACACCCACGATCGGATGACCGGTGAGAAGCCGCCCAAGCGCCAGAAACAGCCCCTGCGAGGGCATATATTTGGACATGTAACTTGGTTGGTGAATTACATGCATCGTCTCAAAGTGTATCCACATTGGGTGGGTTTCGTTGGTTAGCCGGCCCCTCGCAAAAGTGTCGGCTGCGAGCAGGTAGCTGAACTCATCGTGGGCTTGGGGCACTGGAATGCCTTGCAGCAAAGCGATTGAAGCACTGCCCAAAAAGGCCAGCACAGCGACTAGGACAATACAAAAACTCCGCGAATAGGAGCAATCAACAAATCGTCTGCAAGCGCGACGTAAGCTCATGATGCCTCTCAACCGGGTATCGATATGACTGCGGAAAATTTGACGATACGAGTAGCAAAAAATATTTTTCAACAAGCAATTTCTGTCGCATAGAAACGAAATCCATCGGAGATCATGCGATCTTTAATCCCTCACTCGTTCAACCTACGTCCTTGCTGAACCTCGGCCCAGGTGACATCAGCCAATGAGGAATGACCGTACCTACAGAAACTCGCAACTGACGCCCATGCCCTTAATGGCAGAACTGCTTTGGGAACGCTCCCGGTTGGAGATCCAACAAAATTTCATCTCTACGAGTCTCGGTAAAGATCCGTTTAAGATCCAAACAATTTTACGCGACTTGTAGGTTACTTGGAAAGATCGTTTTTTGAGGCTCGCGGCGGAAGATCCCGCTTTTGGCGATTTATGAATAATCACAAGAGGGAAATGAAGAGCTGGCTCCCCGGGAGGGACTCGAACCCCCGACCAATTGGTTAACAGCCAACTGCTCTACCGACTGAGCTACCGGGGAAATATGGGGTGAACAGCCAACCTTTGTAGCATACGCTCACTCCTATTTCTAGATTAGCCGATCCCTATATTCTTTAGCTCTTCGAGCATTTTTTGATGGTGCGTCGCCGGCCAGTACACGCGCCGGCACGTTGGACACCATGAGAACTTCTCCTGGGTCGAAAAAACATACGCCGGAACCAGCTTTTTCACTGTTTCTTTGGCTTTTGATTGCAGCAAGGTATTGCACTCACTGCAACGCGTAAGCAGATTTTTGCCCAGTTCAAGGCCGCATGCCCGAATCACCTGGCGCAACTGCTCGCGATGGTGATTGCTGTCAATGAATAAAAATGCCGGCGGCTGTTTTTGTTTCAGGCGCCGGTCGCGCGTGAGGATCAAGCGGTTCTCCGCGCGCGCCGCCCGGATCAGTCCGTAACCGGTCAAGTGCCGTCCGTAGATCACGTCCTGGCCGATAATCCGGAGCCACTTCGCGAGCCGGCCGAGCATTCGATCCGCGGCGAATTTGACTTCAATCACTGCCAATTTATTCTCATTTCGATTGATCGCGCCGAGCTAAGCCTTTACCATATATGGCTTACAGCATGCTTGCTAAGCAATCCATCGGCATGGCCATCGTACTTTTCTGGTGCGCGATGACCGGCCTTCTCGTCAAGCGCCAGATCGGCGCGCCGCCGCCGGTCATCACGATGAGCGGAACCGAGAAGATCACCGAGAATATTGAGGAGTGGTGGGGTGTTTTTTACCGCGGCGAAAAGATCGGCTACGCCTCGCAAACCATCACGCCCAAGGCTAAAGGCTACACGCTTCGCGACCAATCCGTGTTGAATCTGAACTTGCTTGGCGCCATCCAGCCGGCCACGACGCGGCTTGAAATGGAAGCCAACGAAGATTGGATTCTGGAACGATTCGACTTCGAGCTCCATTCGAAAGAGATACGCTTCGGCGCGCGCGGCTCGGTGCGCGACAACAAGCTCGCGCTGGAAGTCGACTCCGGCGGCCACAAGTCCGCCCACGAAATCACTCTCGCCCAGGCGCCGTATCTGCTCGCCGCGCTAAAATTTTACGTGGTGACCCAGCAATTGGAGACCGGCAAGAAATTTTTCTTTTCCACCTTCGATCCGTCGACGCTATCGCAGCAGGTGACGACCGTGATTATTGAGGGCCGGGAGCAGATTCGGGCCGGCGAACGCACGGAGCCGGCGATCAAGCTGCGCCAAAGCTATCGCGGCATTTCGGTGCTTTCCTGGGTCGACGGCCAGGGGCGGACCTTGAGAGAAGAATCACCCGCGGGTTTGTCGATCCTGCGCCAGAGCCCGCAGGAAGCGAAGAATCTGCCCTCGGGCGGGATGACTTTGGATATGGTCGCGCAAACCGCCATCCCGGTGGCGACGCCGATTGAGAATGCTTCGGCGAGACAAACCCTCCGGCTAAGACTCAGCGGCGTTCATCTGGGCAACTTCCAGCTCTCCGGCGGCCGCCAGCGCCTCGACAGCGATCGGTTGGAAATCCGCCGCGAAGAACTAAGGCAAATCAACACCCAGAGAATTCCGATCAACGAGGCGCGTTTACAGTCCGACTTGCAGCCGACGCCGTTTCTACAATCGGACCACCCAAGCATCCGCGCGCTCAGCGCGCAAATCCTGCAAGGAGAAACAAACGCGCTAAGGGCCGCGCTGAAAATCAAGGATTGGGTATACAAAGAAATCGCCAAGGAGCCAACCGTAAGCATCCCCAACGCGCTCGAAGTGCTGCGCACGAAAAAAGGCGACTGCAACGAACACACCGTGCTGTTCAATGCCTTGGCCCGCGCCGCCGGCATCCCGGCGAAAACCGTTGTCGGCGTCGTTTATCTGCGCGGCGCGTTTTATTACCACGCATGGTCCGAAGTCTGGCTCGGCGATTGGGTGTCCCTCGACTCGGTCTTGAATCAGTTTCCAGCCGACGTAACCCATGTCAAATTCCTCGAAGGCGGGATCGACCGCCAGATCGACATCCTGCAATTAATTGGCAATCTAAAAATAGAAGTCATCGGCAGCTAGCCGTAAGGAAATCAAGTCATCGGTGATCAGTCGCCGGCAGGATAGAAACAAATGGCCCGGATTATTCACGCTACGAGGAAAACCGATGACACCGTGTCGATCGAGGCGT
>CAMLCX010000442.1 GCA_946478635.1 uncultured Pseudomonadota bacterium | reverse complement strand
GTGCTGATCCAGCGTCGTTCTGAATTGTACTTCCGACCTTTTTTCCAATTCTCCGGGTGAACCAGGTAAATTTGGCCGTTTTCGTAAGTCTTTCCGGCGGTTTTGCCCCAGTCGATATATTCAAACCATTCGACCTTTGGGTTTTTCAAGTGATAAAAGCGGCAAAGGGCAGCGATGGCTTTTTTAAAATCCGCGGCCTTGTACTCCTCGAAAAATGCTGACAGCAGACGGTCTACTACCCGGCGTTTTCTGATGGGCGGCAAGATCATTCTCATATTTTTGAACCGAAATCACCTGAGTTGGATTTAATTATCATACAACCACTTTAATAGAAACAGGACAGACTCAGAACGACACCCCTAACGAATATCTAAGTAACTGAATTGTCACGGGTATTCTAATACAGGCCTGGTTGTAGGCCGGGGCGTAAGGTCGTCGCGGCGCTCTTGCGACGAAAAAAAATGTATCGTAGATTGGCGTACTTCGAAGCGCTCGACCGTGGCGTCGAATCCGGAAAAATCTGAAACCCAATGATTTCCTGGCTGACCGGCAGAGTCTTATATTTGATGACCTGGGGCGGTTTCACGGCAGGCCGCCTGGCGGTTAAATTGTTGCCGCAACGCTGGCTGTTTGCTTTTGCTGATTTGGTCGCGCGCATTGGCTTTTATTGTTTTGCCGGATTTCGCACTCGATCGGTAACAAATATTGCCGTTGCGTTTGGCAACCAACTCAGCGATGCGGCAGTCGAAGAAACGGCCCGCCGCACGCTCAGAAATTTCATGCGCAGTTGCATCGAAATCGCCATTGCCTTGGAAATATCCGATCGTGAACTGGGCAGCTCGATTCCGATCGTCGGGCGCGAGCATCTCGATGCCGCCCTCGCAAAAGGTTCGGGAGTTCTCGTGCTCAGCGCTCACTTAGGAAACTTTTTTCTCGTCGGAACGCGATTGGTAATCGAAGGCTATGAGAATTCCGTGCTGATCAATCAACCGAGTGACAAGCGTTTGGCGGAGTTAATGGATCGGTACCGATTGCAGGTGCGCCAGAAAACGATTCACGCGCATCCGCGGCGCGAAGCTCTGAGAGCGCTGCACGAGTCAATGCGTCGAAACGAAATAACAGTGGTGATCTCGGATGAGTATCGCAGCGGACAGGGAGTCGAGGTGCCTTTGTTTGGCAGAACCGTCATCGCGCGCCGGGGACCGGCAACCCTGGCATTGAGAACCGGAGCGGCTATCGTGCCTGCGTACATGATTCGCCAGCGAGACGGCTCGCTTAAACTGATTATTGAGCCCGAGTTAAAGCTTGATCGTTCCGGCAAAGGGGCGGTCCAAATACGGGAGAATGTGATTCGGATGACGGAGTGGCTCGAGCGGACGGTGCGTACATATCCCGATCAGTGGAATTGGATGAATATCCGGTCGTGGACGATCAACGGTACTGGTGAGACAACGGTTCATGACGCGGTACACCAAGCAATGTAAAGAAGAAGGGGGATTGAGGTGAAAAGCAACAAGAAAGATCTCGAGGAACTGAAAAAGAAGGTTGCCTTAGGCAATCGCATAATGTTTTACCAGGGGCTGGCAGACTACCATGGCCACGTGAGCGCGCGCATTCCCGGCACACGAAAATTTTTCATCAAGCCTGTGCTGGCGCCGCTCGGCGAAATCGCGCCCAAGCACATTATACTCGTCGATATCGATGAGTACATGGAGGTGTGCGAGCAGAATTACGCCAAGGCCGGCAACAAACGCGCCGTCACCAAGATCGCCAATCCGCCGCGTGAAACAATGATCCATGCCGCTATCTACAAAGCCCGCCCAGATGTCAATTCCGTCGTGCATACGCATCAGACGATAGCCACGGCATTTTCGGTCGCCGGCACGCCGATACTGCCGATTTACAATCAAGCCGCGGTATTCGCTCCCGAGACGCCGATTTTTCCAAGTCCGCGGCTGATCTATACGGTTCAAGACGGTAAGGAAATTTGTCAGACCTTGGGCGATCGTACGGCGATGTTACTCAAAGGCCATGGGATTGTTGTGTGCGGTGATAGCTTGGAATATGCTACGGTTCACGCGATCTACTTGGAGCGAACTGCGTACATGCAGTTTATCGCAAGCTGCGTCGGCAAACCAGCGATTATGCCGCAAACCGAGATCGACTACATGAAAGAAAATATGATGTTCCGCTCCTATGACGCCTTTGCTTATTTCAAATCCCTGTTGCCGAAGAGTGCCCGATTATAAAAATGAAATGTAAATTTGGAGGATGTACGGATGGCTAAACGAGAAGAAAAAGTGACCGAAACCAAAGGGCCGATTCAGGACTTGCGCGAATGGCTTGACCGCGTGGAGGCCTTAGGTGACCTCGTCCGCGTGAAAGAATCGGTTAGCTGTGAAGAGGAAATGAGCGCCATCGGTTACCTGGTCGCTAAACAGAAGCCATCACCGGCGATTCTCTTCGACAACATCAAAGGCTTCGAGAAAAGCCCTTACAAGGCGCGTTCCCTGTGGAATATCCTGGGGCCGAGTATTCCGCGCATTGCCCTTACGCTGGAAGAATCTCCAGATACGCCGACGGTGGAATTGATTCGCCGTGTCAAGGATAAGCTCAAGAACCGCACGCCCCCGCGCGAGGTGGCGCAGTCCCAAGCGGGTTTTTATCAAAATACTCTCACCGGCGATCAGATCGATTTGACTCAGCTGCCGATCCCGCGCCACTGGCCGTTGGATGGCGGCAAATATGCCGGCACGGCCGATTGTGTCATTACCCGTGATCCGGACTCGGGTTATCTGAATGTCGGCACCTACCGCATGATGCTGCAAGGCAAGCGGGAAACCGGACTCTACCTTTCTCCAGGAAAGGACGCGCGCCTGCATATCACGCGCTCATGGCAACAGGGCAAGCCCGTGGAAGTGGCGGCCGCTTGGGGAATCGATCCGTTATTCATGGTCGTCGGCTCCCAGACTTTCCCAAAGAACGTTTCGGAATATGAGTTCCTGGGTGGAATCAAAGGCGAGCCCATCCCGGTAGTCAAAGGCAAGACGACAAATCTCCTGCTGCCGGCCAATGCCGAATTTATGGTTGAAGGCATTATCAAGCCAAATTCGGTAAGAAGCGAAGGACCGTTTGGTGAATTCCCAGGCTATTATGGCCGGCCCGAGGCCGGTTGCCCGCTGGTCGAAATAACCGCTGTGCACTACCGGACCAATCCCATACTGACCAATGCTTTAATGGCGGACTACCCGTCCAACGAACAGAGCGGCTTTTTCTCGATCATTCGTTCGGCCCGTATTTGGGACGACCTCGAAAAACTTGGCATACCCGGTATCCAGGGCGTTTACGCGAATCCCGCCGGCGCCGGCGGCTTTGGTATGACCATAATTGCACTGGAGCAGCGCTACGCCGGCCATGCCGCACAGGCGCTCGCTTTAGCCGCTCAAGTCCCGGGCGGCGCTTATTATACCAAGTGGATCATCGCGGTTGACGAAGACATCGACCCCACCGATATGGATCAGGTGATCTGGGCGATGAGCAGTCGCTGTAATCCGATCGACGATATCGACATATTGCGGAACACATGGAGTACTTGGCTCGATCCAACGCAGAATCCGCCGGAGAAGCGGCCGTACGGTTCCAAGGCTTTGATTAATGCCTGCAAAGAGCACCGTTATCTGCCGGTCTTTTCAAAGCGCACCGCGCTGCGCCGCGAAATGTACGATAAAGTCGCCGCCGAATGGAAAAAGCTCGGACTACCCGGTCAAGTGCCCGAAGTGCGGGCTTTCGAAGAAGATAAGAAAGTCGTGTATCACGAAGTCGGCGGCTTTGAGCCCGGCAAGCAGCCGGGTGAAGAAAACAAAAAGTAAAAACAAACGTCACACGGCGGCGGTATTTTTTATCGCCGCCGTGCATCCCTCACAACGCGGGCTTTCCGCTTTTCGCCCCGCATTCCTCAAGTGCCTGACGCAAAAAGACCCCAGCGTAGGCCAATCCCGCTGAGGTCCTTTTCTTACCGGTTGGAAGCGAAACGCAATAGCTATCGATCAGCTGATCGCTTCTTCGCCCCGTTCATTGGTTCGGATACGAATCACATCTTCGACCGATGAGACAAAGATTTTCCCGTCACCGATCTTTCCGGTTTGTGCCGATTCGAGAATGGCCTCGACTATTTTCGGAGCCATATCGTCGGGCGCAAGAATTTCGATTTTTACCTTCGGCAGGAAATCGACCGTGTACTCGGCGCCACGATACAATTCCGTATGGCCTTTTTGCCGTCCGAAACCCTTGACTTCAGTGATTGTCATGCCGGTGATACCCGCTGAAGTCAGCTTTTGCTTAACCTCGTCGAGCTTGAACGGCTTAATGATCGCTTCGATCTTCTTCATAGCATTCCCCTTTCGAACCAAGGTGGGGCGTGGCCGCTCCGCGGAGCGGCCACGGTAAACAGCGCTTAGATATCAAAATACAGAGCGAACTCCCAAGGGTGGGGTCGGAGCCGGAT
>CAMLCX010000441.1 GCA_946478635.1 uncultured Pseudomonadota bacterium | reverse complement strand
AATCTGCAGCCGCGTCGGCATTATCGTCAAAGGCCGCCTGATCGTTCAGGGCCAGATGGACACCCTCGGCAAGGCGATCCTGAAGGGGCGCGAGTGGAATTTTCTGCTCGAAGTCAGCGGCAACGCGGACGGCTTAGAGCGCGAGCTGCAAAACATCCGCGGCATCGATGAGATCGAGACACGGCCGCACGGTTGGTTTTTGCGCTGCACTGCGGATGTTCGCCCCGAAATAGTTTCGGCGGTGATGCGCCGGGGCGTGCAGTTGCTCCAATTGCGCTCCGAAGATCCGACCCTGGAAGAAATCTATCTGAAATATTTTCGCGAGGCCTAAAAACATGAGCGTGGTGTTCTGGAAAGAATTGGCCGACCATTTCAGCAGCCGCCGTTTCATGATCCTGCTGATCATTATTATCTTGTCGGGCTTCTGGGCGACCTATGCCACAGGACAAGCGATCCGGCAAAACACCGACACCGTGCCCGTACAATACGTTTTCCTGCTTCTGCTCACATCGAGCGGCGAGACGCTGTTCTCACTGGCGACGTTTCTTGGGTTTTTCGGACCCTTGGTCGGCATTACGCTGGGGTTTGACAGCATCAGCGGCGAGTACGCCCGCGGCACGCTCAGCCGAGTGCTCTCGCAACCGATCTACCGCGACAGCTTGATCAACGGTAAATTTTTGGCAGGCCTCACCACCGTAGCGGTTTTATGGGGCTCCATTTTGCTGCTTGTCATTGGCCTCGGCATTTCTCTCTTGGGCTTTCCACCGAACGCGGAAGAGCTCTGGCGTATGCTTATATTTACTGCGATCGGCGTTCTTTACATCGGCTTTTGGGTGGCGCTGGCGATGCTCTTCTCCTTATTATTTCAAAAAACCGTGACGGCCGCTTTGGCGTCGATGGCCGTTTGGTTGTTCATGTTTCTATTCATTCCCATCATCACTCAAGCCATAGCCGGCGTGATCATACCGGATGCATCGACCCCTGAAGCGCTAGCGCGCCAGGCCGATATTCAGAACCTCCTAGGCCGTATCTCTCCAAGCACATTGTACTTGGAAACCGTGAGCATTCTGCTGAATCCCGCCGCGCGCGGCTTGGGTCTGGTGTTACAAAGCCAAGCGGAAGGAATTCTGCCGACGCCATTAGCGCTGGCGCAGAGTCTGAATCTCATTTGGCCGCACATCACGACGATCTTCGCGTTGGTCGCCGTTTGCTTTTCGATTTCCTACATCATCTTCATGCGCGCCGAGATCAGAGCCTAAACGGCAGGGGGCGGCGATCTTAAATTCGCCGCCGCCCTGCACCGTCACTTTCGTATCCTTGTCGGACAGTTCTCTCGTGGCAGCCGAGCAAATCTCCGCTTGCGCGGCTCGTCATCTCCGTTCACATTGCGATTGTTGATATATAAACAATTTCTGTTTAGTATACGAAACAAATTTCCAATTCGTAGAATCTTATCGGGGGATTCATGGCCTATCGCGATCTGAGGGAATATGTCACGACGCTGGAGAAACACGGCAAACTCAAACGCGTCACCAAGGAAGTAGACAAAGACTGGGAAATTGCGGCAGTATGCCGGCAACTTTTCAAGAAGATTCCGCCGCAGAATCGTCCGGCGCTAGTATTTGAAAACGTCAAAGGCTTCAACATCCCCGTCGTCGCCGGTGTCCTCGGCGCGTCACGGGAAATTTATGCCCTCGGACTGCAAACCGAAACCGTCGAGGGCATCAATCGTAAGTGGGATCACGCCCTCGGTCATCCCATCGAACCACGCATGGTGTCGGCCAAAGACGCGCCTTGTAAAGAAAACATTCTTCACGGCAAAGACGTCGACATCACAAAACTGCCTGTACCGACTTGGACCGTCGGTGAAGATCCCGCGCCATTTTTCACTTCGCCGTATCTCATCACTAAAGATCCCGAGACCGGCGTGCGCAACGTCGGCACCTATCGCATGGAAATTAAAGGGCCGAATAAGACCGGCCTTTTAATCGGCAAGCGCCAAGACATGGCGTGGCACATGTATAAGAACAATGCGCAAAACAAGCCTACTCCGGTGGCGGTCGTCATCGGCGCTGATCCAACCATCGGCTATGTTTCGGTTTCGAAAATGTCCGACGCGCTCGATGAATTTGCCGTCGCCGGCGCGTTGCGCGGTGCGCCGGTCGATTTGGTGGCCTGTGAAACCGTGCCGTTGGAAGTGCCCGCCACCGCCGAAATCGTCCTCGAAGGCGAGATTCCGCCCAATGCTTCCGAGCATGAAGGTCCTTTCGGCGAATACACCGGCTACATGGGCCCGGCGGGCAACGAACCGTTCTTCAACATCAAATGCATGACCTATCGCAACAAGCCGCTCTATCAAGCATTCATCAGCCAGATGCCGCCGTCGGAGTCGAGTTGTATTCGCGGCATCGGCCGTGAGTGGCCGCTGTTCAAGCATCTAAAAGATGTGTTGCGCATTCCGATCAAGGACCTGCGCTTGAAGGAAGCTGGCGGCAGCGGCGCGTACCTTGTCATCTCGTTGAAAAAAGAATTCGTTGGCCAGGTGCGCCAACTCATGTATGGCGCATGGTCGCAGCGCACCGGCTTCGGAAAAATTACCGTAGTTGTCGACGACGATATCGATGTCTGGGATGACTTTGCCGTGGACTGGGCGCTTAGCTGGCACGTCCGGCCGGATAAAGACGTCTACATCGAACGCGACGTGCAAGCCGTCGGCCTCGATCCCTCGCAAGCTCCCGCCGACGTGTTGCAGCATCACCCGAGCCGCTACGTCGGCTCGCGCGTCGCCATCGACGCCACGAGAAAGCACAAATATCCGGCGATATCGCTGCCGCCGAAGGAACACTTGGATTTGGTCGCGAGTCGGTGGAAGGAATACGGAATAGAAGACTGAAGTTACGGCTTCAAGACGTTACAAAATGCGCATCATTTTTAGAAAAACGGCTTGAACAATTGGAACGCCTAGGCTTTTGCCCGCATCTTTTTCGCCGCGGCCATGATCGACTCGATAATTTTCTTGTAGCCGGTGCAGCGGCAGATATTGCCGTGCATGAAGTGTTTGAGCTCGGCTTCGCTTGGATTGGGATTTTCGTCCAACAACGCCTTCGCCGCCAAGATCATTCCGGGCGTGCAAAAGCCGCACTGAAAACCGCCATGCTCGATGAACGCCTCTTGCAACGGATGCAGCTTACCGTCTTGCGCCAAACCCTCGATCGTTAAAACCGAGCGCCCGCGCACTTCGAAAGCGAGCGTGGTGCACGCGCTCACGGGGCGGCCGTCGACCAACAGAGTACAGGCGCCGCAAACTTCCACGTCACAGGACCGCTTCGCTCCGGTGAGCCCCAGTTGGTCGCGCACCACGTCGAGGAGCAACTCGTGCGGTTCCACTTCGATCTCCTGTAACCGGCCGTTCAAAGTGAACGACACCGGGATCCACTGCGCATCGGAATGTTTAGTCATCGCTTTAGCCATGAATACTCCTCGCCGAATCTTGCGCCCGCTCTCAAGAGAGCGCGCTCTGAAAAGCCCGCTTCAAGAGCACGCCCACGATATGTTCTTTATATTCTTGAGAGCCGTGCAGATCGCTGATCGCTTGAGCCGCGCGTCCCGCAGCCGCGCCCGCCTCGGCGACATGGCGCAGCGCTTCGTCCTTACTTTTGCCTTCGAGTAGCGCTTCCGCCTCCGCAACCCGGCGCGGTGCCGGGCCGGCGCAGCCGACGGCGATTCTGACGCCGCTCACCCCACCGTTTAGGTTGAACGCGACCGCCACGCCGACGCTCGGTCGTTCCAAATAGCCGAATTTCAGATAGGCGCTGCGCGCGTTGGGCGCGGGAATGGGCACCTGAATTTTTGTCAGCACTTCATCCGCCTGCAGCGCCGTTTCGTAGGCGTCGACAAAAAAATCCTCCGCAGTGATCTCGCGCTTTGAAGACGATTGCTCGGCGATCATTTTTGCGCCGAGCGCGATGAGCAGCGTCCCCGGATCGGCATGGGGCTCGGCAAAGCAAATATTGCCGCCGATCGTGCCCACCTGGCGCACGCGCACATTGGCAACATTTTGTTCGAGCTTGGTCAGCGCCGGCAGCTTGTCTCTCAAGACCGGTGAATTCTCGAGCTGATGATGCGTGCACAGGGCACCGATCACTAACGTGCCATCGGCAGTCGTCACGTCGCTCAGCCCGGTCAATTTTTTTATGTTGATCAAGCGCTCATACTGGACCAACCCTTCTTTCATCGCCAAGAGAAGCTCCGTGCCGCCGGCATAGACTTTCGCGCTCTCGCCAAACCGCCCCAGCAGTTCGGCAGCTTCCGCGACGCTTTCCGGTTCTTCCAAGCGGAATCTTCTGAGCATTTACCCGTCTCCTTCTAATTTTGTCTTCACGGCTTGGGCGAACTCGTCGAGAACCTGGTCCGCCTTACGCTTGATGATGCCGTGGCCCAAGGCCGCGAGCTTGCCCAAGATGTCGACCCCGGCCACAAAACCAAGAATTGTTTTGTCTCCCTCTTCGCGTAGATGCACG
>CAMLCX010000440.1 GCA_946478635.1 uncultured Pseudomonadota bacterium | reverse complement strand
CGAATATTTCTGAATTGCGCTCGCGATCCGTCGTGATGATTCTGCAAGCCAATAAAACCTTTCGGTGAACGATTGCCGTTTGGCAGTTTGCTGACGATTTGACCGTTGAGTTTCACGGTGATCGCCGGTCCGTTAGCCTCGATCTCGAACGTACTCCACTGCCCAATCAATCGAGGCTGATCGGGCTTTGATGATGCAGCTAAACCATAGATTGCACCGGTGCGGTGTAGGGCACTCCCCTGATTGCCCTGTGGATCAATTCCGCGTTCGTCGATCTGAACCTCATAGCCCTGAGTGTCGGCAGGCTTGAAATCGTTACCCAAAGCAGGGAAGCGAAGATAAACCCCGGAGTTGTCAAATTCGCTTAAGATCTGCCAGTCCAGTTTGAGAATAAAGTTTGCGAACTGCTCACCGCTAAACCACAAGAGGCCGGTCCCACCGACTGACTCGATGATGCTCGCGCCGAGTTCCATGAAACTACCGGCACCCGCTATCCGCCATCCATTCAGCCCTCCTGTTCCTAATGGCGCGAAACCAGGCTCGACGACCAGAGACTGCTTCGCGATCGTAAGGGCTGTTTTGCGCGATAGCGTAAGTCCGGTAAGCGACGGATTGGCTGAACCGATCTTGGGAAAAAGAGCGGGTCCGGCGACATAAGCGTTCGTAATATGATGGAAACGACCGTCACTATTGGTTACGGATGTCGTGGCGTCTGTTCCCATCCACAAGGTTCCCGTTTCATGATGAGTCGTACCTAACCCATCACGGACCTTATTGGCTGGATCATTGCGATTATTATTTGGACTCGGTGGCGGTGGACTTTTATGCCACGAGCCTGGATCATTTCCATCATTCAGGAAACTGTCTTTGTAAAAATATTCGATATTGTCAGGATCGCCGTTCGCTAATTTCAGCGCGAGATCAAGAGCGGCTTTATCCATGACATCCCACAGAGTCTTGTCCGCCTGGGTTGCAACCAAGTTCACCCATGCTCTGCGGAATCCATTGCCAAATTCGTCTGTTTGGTCCGACAAATCCACCCAACTCGGCACATTACCCGTACTCTTTGTGATCGTCGGATCTTGGCTCCCCATCATTTCTCCAATTCCGCGTAAGGTTATGACGATCCAGTCAGAAGATTGTGATGCGAGAAAGCGATCGAGCAGATCAACGTCAGGGATCATCCTGAATAAAGCGGTTTCCGGGTCCGCACCGGTCACCGCGGCCGCCGTCACTTGTAAATGGAAACGTCCTTGCGGTGTGGAGCCACGCACGAGTAGGGCGGCGGCTTCCAAATTCTGCGGTAGAGCGGCATCGAAAGCAGTTCGCTTTATTCGCACGGTGGTGTTGCTGCGCAGATGGGCCATCAAATTTCGACCCATTCGAGGGGTTGGAAATGATTCGAGAGCCAGTCGAGTTGTTTCGATTGTGCTTAGAGCCATCACCACGGCACAGTTGGGAGCGATCAAAAGAAATTGTCGCTGTCCATTTACATAAACTTCAATCCCGCTAACGGTGTCGCCGGTCGTATGAAGCTTCACAACGTGTGCGCGAGGAACTAAAAATAGTCGGCGCCGCCAGTCGGGACTGGCGGCAGCTTCGCGGATCGCCTCAACCAGCAACGGCGCACTGCTGTATTTGTCAAAGCTGAATAAACCCGCAGCGGGCGGGGCCGCTTGCACCGCTAAGGGCGCTCCGGCGTTAAGGTCGTTCACCTCATCAACATTGGCTACACCGCCACCGGTCGTAACAGCGGAGGAAAACTTTTTGTGTAACTCGTTATATAATGCACCGCTAATGTAATCCGTTGCGGGGTCAACGCCGATTTCCCGTTCTGTCAGCAGGTAGCCTCCATCACCTGTATCGGCCAGATGATTTACGATTTCAGGGGGCCATCCTTTTGGATCAGCGTTCAAATCAGCGGGTGTAAGGCGGGGTGCCCAACCGCCAAAATAGAGCGATCTACCCCCCGGACAGTACGCAAGTCCAGGAAAGGGAACTTGGCTACGCCATGGTATTCCCCAAACCCTTTCACGCGGATTGAGCGGTCCGGGATCTTGAGCATTGGTGGCGACTTGGATCGCACCCGCCGTGTTTAGCCCGATGCGGGAGAGATTCTGAACGTGTTCAGACACGAGAAAGCTCCCCGCGTCCAGGACTAACACCCGCAGGCCCGAATTGCGGTATATTTTTTCGGCGCAGTGAGCGCCGAACATACCGGCTCCAATTACAACTACATCAAATGGCATCCCCCCGTTGTTAACCGCTTCGTCCCATGTGCTACAGACGTAGCGTCCCATTACGTCCACAGCGAAGCTGGTGTATTGAACCTCCACTTGCCCACTAGTTTCCGTCAATCGATTGAGCATAGGATTTCCTCCACCGAATATGATTTGGACATCCGACAAGCGTTAGTTGGTGCAAGCCACGTTCCAACAATTAACTTAGAAAAACTTTGTAAACTG
Source organism: uncultured Pseudomonadota bacterium (assembly GCA_946478635.1). The sequence continues at coordinate 2,062 of CAMLCX010000440.1, read as the reverse complement.
TTCAATGTTATTCGGTTAACAATTGAATTTTAGCGGTAGATAAAATTGTTTTAGTGCAACCAGCGTTGACGGATGGGTCCCATGGTTTACGCACCTTTTTGTTAACCGGGACTTACGTGAGATCACTTCGGGGGTTAGCGGTAAAGCGGCGCGCGCATTTCCTAGCAATAGTCATTTTTTCGTTTCCAGTTACAGCAACTGACCGCCGGGCATGTGCGGGAAGGCGCTCATTTCATGAAACGGACCCAACGGCTGTACTTTGCACAAGTACTCCGCTCTGAGTTGATCGAGGCGGGTTATGCCGAGCAATCCCATCGTCGTCACCATCTCGCTCTCGAGGATCTCGAGAACCCGGACCAGTCCGCCTTGACCTCCCGCAGCGAGCCCCCAACCTTGAAGCTTGCCGATCGCCACGGCGCGGGCGCCGAGGGCGATCGCCTTGAGCGCGTCGCTGCCGCGCACGATGCCGCCGTCGAGAACGATCTCGGCTTTGCCGCCGGCGGCGTCGACGATTTCCGGCAACATTTCGATGGTCGCGCGGCCATGATCGAGCTGGCGGCCACCGTGGTTGGAGACATAAATCGCATTCACGCCGTGTTTCACCGCAAGCGCCGCGTCTTCGGCGGTGGCGACGCCTTTTAGGATGAACGGTAATCCGGCCATCTCCTTGATGGCATCAAGAGTGTCCCAGGTTAGTGCGGCGCGATACTCATAACCGACCCCACGGCGGCTCGGCGGCAGCCAACGATCCATCATCTGTCGCTCGCGATGGCCGTAATGCGCGGTGTCGACGGTGAGACAGAGCGCCGAATAGCCGGCTTGCTTGACGCGGTTCAGCAAATTCTCGACCCATTTCAAATCGCCCTGAACGTACAGCTGAAAAATCTTCGGCGAACGACTTGCCGCGGCGATTTCTTCCAGGCTCGGCTGCGTGACGGAGCTTACGAAATTCACCGTGCCGTATTCTGACGCTGCTTTCGCGACCGCGACGCCGCCTTCGGGAGTAATAGATTGGAGCGACCCGATGGGCGCGAGCATAACGGGAATTTTGAGTTTATGGCCAAGGAAATCTGTCGACGTATCGATCCTGGAGACATCGACAAGCACACGGGGACGAAACGCAAGACCATCCAGACCATAGCGGTTTCGGCGCATGGTGGTTTCAGATTCAGCGCCGCCGGTAAGATAGTGCCAAACGTTATCGGGAAGATTGCGCCGTGCTTGTATGATCATTTCCTGGTTGGTGACAAAGTCCAAAGCCATGTCTCTCCTCCGCAGGTGAATTGCGTTGCAGACTTGTCGTTAGCGCAGTACGGCTTCAATGACAATGCTTAATGACTCTTTGACATCCGGCCGCGACGATGGTACGCGCGTTGAATGATGCTGAGTTTCAGCGGGAGGGCGAACTGATGGTTGCGTGGCGTGCGCGCATCGGCTTGATCAAGCCGACTCATCGAGGCAAGTCGTTCGCTTATTGGTACAAGCATGCGCCGGAAGGCGTTGAGATCGTGCCGACGTTTATCGGTTTCCGCAGCGAGAAGCGGGAAAGTTTTCTCGAGGGCTTCAAGAAAGCCGAAGAGCTGGCGGTTCAGTTGAAGGAGGTCGGCTGCGACATCATTGCCGTCAGCGGCACGCCGCCGTTTTTACTGAAGGGCCTGGACTTTGAGCGGCAATGGGCGGCCGGGCTATCGGCAAAAATAGGCTTGCCCGTGGTGACGCCCATGGAGCCGCATGCGATCGCACTGCAGACACTCGGCGTGCGCAAGGTGGCGCTGGCAACCTACTACGGCAGCGAGCTCAATCAAGCGATCGTCGATTACTTCGCGCGCTTCGGCATCGAATCAGAGCTGATGCCGGGTTTGAGCGCGACGGGGCAGAGCTCCGGATTGTATACGACATCGCTCCTGGCCTTGGATGAAGTCTCGCATACGGATGTCTATCGTCATTGCAAGAAAGCGCTGGCGGGCATGCCGCCCGTCGAAGCGATCTATATCAACGGTGGCGGCTGGGACGCGGCGCCGGCGATCGACTACCTGGAGCGCGATTTGAAAATCAAAGTCGT
>CAMLCX010000439.1 GCA_946478635.1 uncultured Pseudomonadota bacterium | reverse complement strand
ATAATGCCGAACGCGTGTAGTTCGATGGTTGGGTCGAGTTAGCCGAGTTAATAAGGAGAATATGATGCTTCCGCCATTTGATACAGAAAGACCCGTCAACGAGGATTTTGATAACCGCGACCCGGGTGTGTCCGGAATCCAGGAAGATGCCGAGACTGAGACTTCGACCGAGGCCGAAACCGCTGATGAATTTGTCGACGACGAGGATTCCAAGCAGGAATCCGACGCCAGTTTAGGATCCGTTCAGCAATATCTGCATGACATTGGTTCGGTACCCTTGCTGAGTCGGGAACGGGAAGTCGAGTTAGCTAAAGAGATAGAAATTGCCGGCAACCAGATATTCGCAAGTCTGTTCTTTATTCCCTTTGCCATCAAACGGATTATTGACTTGGGAGCCCGCGTGGAGAGCGGCGATCTTGAGCTGCGCGAGGTAGTCGGCAAGTCAGATGATGATGAAGGCAGCGTGGGCATTGTCGACCCCAAGCCGTTCCTAAAACAGATCACGAAGTTATCGCGTTTGACGCAATCGCGCGATGCGATACTTCGCCAATTGAAGAGAACGCGTTTATCCCAGGCTCACCGGGCCAGGTTAAACCATCATGAACAGGCGAACCGGGCTAAGATTTACGACAGCGTGCGTGAGATTCGTTTATCTGCTGACCAGCAGCAACGCATCATCGATCAGATCAACAAACTCGCCGCGCGGCTGGCCGGCGTGGAATCTCAAGCCGCGGCAAACTACCGGAAGAGAGCCGCGGCCATGGAGGAAATCCAAGCGCTCGAAAAAACGGCAGGCCTCACCGCCATCCAACTAAGAGAACAGGTGCGCTTGATTCAGGATGGCGAACGCCGGGTCAAAGGCGGCAGGAAAGAATTTACCGAGGCTAACCTCCGGTTGGTTGTCAGCATCGCGAAAAAATACATCAACCGCGGCCTGAGCTTCCTCGATCTCGTTCAAGAGGGCAACCTGGGCTTGATGCGCGCCGTGGAAAAATTCGACTACCGGCTGGGCTTTCGCTTCTCTACCTATGCGACATGGTGGATCCGGCAAGGTATCACCCGGGGCCTCATCGATACCGGCCACACCATCCGTGTGCCCGTGCACCGCGTCGAGTCGAGGAACAAAGTGATCCAGACGGCTCGCGAGATGCAGCGCAAGATGGGACGCGACCCGAGCCCGGACGAGCTCGCTAGGGAGTTGCAATTGCCGATTTCTGAATTGCTCAAACTGGTGCAGACGCACGGCGAGCCCGTCTCTCTGCAAACCCCGATCTGGGAAGATGGGGACGAACTCGGCGATTTCATCGAAGATCGGGTACAGCCCTTGCCGGAGAGCCAGGCGCTCGAAGGTGTGCTGCGCACCGAGGTGAGAAAGGCGTTGGCTGTGCTGACGCCGCGTCAGGAAACCGTGCTGCGCAAGCGATTTGGCATCGAGGAAAAGCGCGACTACACCCTCGAAGAACTCGGTGAAATGTTTGCGGTAACCCGCGAACGCATTCGCCAGATCGAACAGCGTTCACTGCAGATCCTGCGCAATCCGAACCGCCGTAAACCGCCGGTGCCAGCTAAACAGATCAATTTGGATCCCGTTTTGAATTGAAACATGCATCGCGAGCATCCCTAGGGGCACGGCCGGCCGTGCCCCTATTTTTTTGGTGGCCATTTTGTATTATCACTTGCAGGCAAACGGCGATCGCCCCGGCGAGACTGCGAGCCGGGAATATTTGCCCGAGCGGATGAATGCTTTGGTGGAGGCGGGGGGAATCGAACCCCCGTCCGAAGATTTTCCATCAGCTATGACTACATGCTTAGCCGTTGTTTTGATCTCGCTCTTTGAGCCCCCAACGGCTGGGTCTCGCCGAGCTATCCGGTTTGGATTTCAGCCTCATCCCCTCCGGCAGGAGAATCAGCCAATCCCACTGAATGACGTCTTATCCAACCCCGTGGGAGAAGGCCGGTAAGACGCTAACTGCGATTAGGCAGCTAGGGCGTATTCGAAATTGTCTGCGTTTAAATTGCAGATCTGTTTGTTTAACGGGTGAACAGAACCCGGCATGCCACTCTGACTTCCTATCTCCGTCGAACCCATATCGCCCCCATGAGAGACAGTCTAGCGTTTCAATTTGCCAGTTTCCAGTCCGCGCCTCGGACCGATCCCACCATGAACGAAGCCCAGCGGTTCAATGTTCGTTTGGATGAGGGCCGTTGATTTTGATTCACTGGCAAGGCAATGCAATGGCGAAGAAAGTCGAGACGTAAAAGTCTGATCATCCCTAACTTTTTCCCACTTATCCTTTTGCCTTTATCCTTTCCCAACCCCCCATCTCTGTTGCCCGAAGCCCATCCCGTCGCGTAATATTCGCTGGGCACATCACCGTCGCGTCGAATGGAGTGAATCCAGTGGCTATGACGTTTTCCCCCGAGCGTATCGCGAGCGCCATTCTACTTGTTCGAGGGCATAAGGTCATGTTGGATTCCGATCTGGCGGTTCTGTACGGGGTGAACGTAGGAAATAAACGTAACCGAGATCGTTTCCCTGCGGACTTCATGTTTCAGCTAAGCCGTGAAGAGTTTGGTTCTTTGAGGTCTCAAATTGGGAGCTCAAACTTGAGATCGCAGATTGCGATATCAAGTTCCGACTGGGGCGGTCGGTGTCACCCGCCTTACGCATTTACGGAGCAGGGCGTTGCCATGCTTTCCAGCGTGCTTCGGAGCAAGAGAGCGGTGCAGGTCAACATTGAAATCATGCGCGCTTTTGTCCGGCTCCGCCAGATGCTGGCGTCGAATGCCCAACTGGCCCGGAAGTTGGCCGAGTTGGAGAAGAAATACGACGCCCAATTCGAGGTGGTCTTCGACGCGATCCGCCAACTCATGGCGCCGCCGGAGCCGAAGAAAAGGACGATCGGCTTCCTGGTGGAAGAGAAAGCCGCCTCCTACGGCCGGCGGTAGCCGGCGCTCATTTCGACGTTTCGAGAATTCCCGAAACGTCGAATCGTGCTTGACAGTGTTGCGGGTTTCGCCGTACACGCTGGCGATGGACGAAACCGAATATCGCGAATCCCGCCTCTGCTGGCTGCTCGGCAATCCGGTGGTCTACCCGATCGTGGTGCTGCTCGACAACGCCGGGCCGACGACGCCGAGTGCCTCGCTAAACTCGCCGGTCGCTCGGTGCAGACCGTCAGCGGCCACCTGGCCAAGCATCGCGCAGCCGATATCGTCAGATACGACAGCGCCGGCAAGGAAGTCCGCTATTGGCTCAAGCACCACGGGGAAACGCGCGCGCTGTTAAAGGCCCTGGAAAAAGTCGTCCACGCGGCGAGCAAAGGAATCTAGATTCTTTCGACGTTTCGAGAATTCTCGAAACGTGGAAGTTCCCGCTCAGTGTCTCAATTCCCAAACAATTTGAACGGAGCAGAGCGGTTGAACGGGTTGAACGTTTTGAACGGGCCGCGGTATTGAATCGCCACGAGCACGGCCTTTATCCTTCATCCCTTTACCATTATCCTTACTGAACCACGATCCTGTCTTTGCCCGACCGGCTCACGGCGGACGTCCTTCGCCCCATCACCCACCATTGCCGAGCGGCAATGCATATGCGAATATATGTGCGTGTTCGAGATCCGATTTGCCGAGGGTGTTGAGGAAGATCTTAGGAACATTCGAATTTATTATAGAAATCAGATCCTAGATGCGATTGAGGAACAACTTGCTCGTGAACCCGAAACCAGAACCAGGAATCGGAAGCTTTTGGAGAATCTGATTCCGCCTTGGCAGACGGTGGCGCCGATCTGGGAGCTGCGTGTCGGTGACTACCGGGTCTTTTATGATGTTTCCGCTGCTGAGTCGGTAGTCTATGTGCGAGCCGTTCGAAGAAAGCCGCGAGGAACCAAGACGGAGGATATTTTATGAAGACAGTGAACGCTCGTGACCTTCAGAAAAAAATCAAGGAATGTGTGGATATGTCCCAACAGGACCAGCTTGTCATCACGCGTCGTGGCAAACCGGCCGCCGTGATGGTTGGAGTAGAGGGGAAAGACTGGGAAGACGTAGTGCTTCAAACCTCTTCAACGTTTTGGAAGTTTATCGAGGAGAGGAGGAAGGAGCCGACGATGTCGATCAAGGAGCTACGGTCCCGACTGAAGAAGCGTAAGAAATAGATCTCATTTCGACAATGCGCACGCGAAGAAAGTCGCGATGTAAAAGTCTGATCATCCCGCTGGAATTTAGCTTTCACCGAGAAGGTCAGACGAGCTTGGCGGCAAAGCCCGGCGAAGAATATAGCGGAGCGGCTCGCTTCCTTCGTCACTTTTCCAAGAGCGATTGCGACTATCTGCAGATTCAGCAAAGGCTCTTCAAGGGAATGCGTTTGGACCAGATATACAAAAAAGCCAGTGAGCATTATTCCGGCAAGTAGATTTGAGCCATCCCCGCGAATTCAACCTGGCAGCAGCAGGATAATCCGAGTCATTTTCACGTTTCGAGAATTCTCGAAACGTGGAAGCATTCCGCCTTGCGCCAATAAGGCCG
>CAMLCX010000438.1 GCA_946478635.1 uncultured Pseudomonadota bacterium | reverse complement strand
CCGCGACCTTTTCATCCCCGCCGCGCATGTCGCACGAAGGCATGCGCGCCGCCATTGACATGCTCCAGCAACGCTCGCCGGAAACCAAGTTCGATACGAATATCAACAGGTACGTCGACGAGCGCTTGATGGACGAGTTGGAGAAGGAAGGATTTTTCAAGAGGCTGGGCGGGAAGAACTAACGCGGCTTTGTTTCAATTCCGGCGGCGTGGTTCCGCGTAGCATTCTGCATAGCCGTCGGACCGTTATCGGCGTCCGTCATTCCCGCATGTTGTAAGCGGGAATCCAGGGGGGCCCCGATTAGAATATTCGGGGGTGACGAATAAAAAAAATGTCACGGAAGCGTTGATGCCTTGCAGCTTCCTGCGGGGCAGTTCATCATCACAAATAATGTCAGAACACGCGCAAACTTCGGCGATACTCCACTGCCACCCGGACACTCCCTGTCCGGCGGTCGAGAGCATCGAGGCATCGATACTCTGCGATCCGGACAATGTCCTTACGGTTAGCTACGCGTTAAACGGAGTTGTCGAGCAATTGCGGATTCCGTCCGATGGATCGGCCCGCAGAGCCGATGGATTATGGCAGCACACTTGCTTTGAATTATTCATCGGCGCGAAAAACGATGCGGAATACTACGAGTTCAATTTTTCCCCGTCGGGGGAATGGCAGGCCTACGAATTTCGCAGCTATCGCGAGGGTGGACTGCTCCAAGGCGATGGACTTGAGCCGAGAATCGCCGTGCAGCGGGGTGCCGACATCCTGGAACTGAGCGTCGTTCTTTCCCTGGATTTCTTTCCGGGCATTCAGTCCGATCTCTGTTTGTGGGTTGGGCTTGCTGCCGTGGTCGAAGACGGCAGCGGGCAACTCTCGTATTGGGCGCTCAAACATCCGCCTGGCAAACCTGACTTTCATCATGCCGACGCCTTTGCTCTCGAGCTTGCTCTCGCTGGTTCGAAATTTGAAAGCGCTTAGAATAGCCAAATTATGAAGTTCGGCATCGATCGTCTCATCGAAGACGCCAAGCTCCGAAAGCCGTTGGCGGGGAAGCGAGTCGCGCTGCTCGCGCATCCCGCTTCGGTGACGGCGGCATTAGTCCACTCGCTCGACGCGCTGGCCGGGCTGAAAGACGTCAAGCTCAGCGCCGCCTTCGGGCCGCAGCACGGGCTACGCGGCGACAAGCAGGACAATATGGTCGAGTCGCCGAACTTTCACAATCCGCTGCACGGCATTCCCATTTTTAGTCTTTATGGAGACGTGCGCCGTCCCACGGCGGCGATGATGGACAGCTTCGACGTGCTGCTCGTCGATTTGCAGGACGTCGGCTGCCGCATCTACACGTTCATCACGACTCTACGCTATGTTCTTGAAGCAGCGGCGCAGCACAAGAAATCAGTCTGGGTGCTTGACCGGTCCAATCCGGCTGGCAGGCCGGTGGAAGGATTGTGCCTTCGCCCCGGCTGGGAAAGTTTCGTGGGCGCAGGACCGCTTCCTATGCGCCACGGCATGACGCTCGGTGAATTGGCGAAATGGTTTGTGAGTTCGCTCAAGCTCGACGTGGAATGCGAAATCGTCAAGATGGAAGGATGGAAGCCCGCGCGCGGGCCGGGTTACGGCTGGCCGCTCGGCGAGCGCGCTTGGGTCAATCCGAGCCCCAACGCGGCGAATCTCTGGATGGCTCGCTGTTACGCGGGAACTGTGATGCTGGAAGGCACGACGTTGTCCGAAGGGCGCGGCACGACGCGGCCGCTGGAACTATTCGGTGCGCCGGACCTCGAACCGCGTGCGCTGCTCACAAAGATGGAATCGCTCGCGCCGGAATGGCTGCGCAGCTGCCGCCTGCGCGAGTGCTGGTTCGAGCCGACGTTCCACAAGCACGCCGGCAAACTCTGTGCGGGAGTTCAGATTCACGTCGACGACCCCGCCTACGACCACGGGAGTTTTCGGCCTTGGCGCCTGATCGCCCTGGCACTAAAATCATTGCGAGTTCTGCGCCCGGACTACGAACTCTGGCGCAACTTTGCCTACGAATACGAACGCGATCGCCTGGCGATCGACCTGATCAGCGGCAGCGAGCTTTTGCGGCAATGGGTCGACGATCCGGCAGCGACGCCCACTGATCTCGATAAGCTTGCCAAGGCTGACGAGGATTCCTGGCGTGAGGAACGCAAGCCGGCGCTGCTATACGACTAGTCAACAATCGTAGGATGGGTGGAGCGAAGCGATACCCATCGATGATGATGTTGGAACGGCTCAGTGTCTTTTGATTGCCGGTTTCGTCGCCACGCTGCCTAAACGCGCCCCGGCCTCAAAGCCCTTGTTTTTTTTTCGCTTCGGCGATGAAGCCGGTGTCTTCGAGCGTCTTGACGAAACTGCCATTGATGATCTGATGGATGTCCACCTGGCCGACCTTAGGAGTCACTCGGGCAACATACTTTTGGATATTTCTCCAGGCTGCAGGGTCGGGCGCGATATCGAGGGACGACACCGTTCGCAAAGCATTGTAAGAAGTTTCAGCGTCCTGGTCTGTGCTTAGCCGGAGATGTTTTTTGAGAACCTCCATCACTTCCCGTTTGTTGCGCGGGCTGTGAATAAAGACGACACCTTCGACCATGCCTTTCACCAGGCGCATCATGAGGTCCGGCGAATTGACGATCCGGTCGCTGCGCGTGCAGATGCCGACGCCTTGATAAGGAACCTTCATCTCCGAGGTGTTGGCCAAGGAGCGCAAGCCGGCCCGTTTTGCCACCGCGGCCGAAGCCTGGGTGATCACCGCGGCGTCGATGTTCGAGGCGAGCAGAGCTTGGAGAATCGTCGGCTCGTCGCCGATTATGCGCAGCTGCAATTTGTTCTTGTCGGGATCGACGCCGAGCTGATCCAAAATGATCATGGTCTGCAGCCAGAAGCCGCCGCCGATGCTTTGCACGCCAAAAACTTTCTCGCGCAGCGCTGGGAGGGAGTCTATTTCCTTACGCACAATCAGCTCCCGCGCTATCTTGTTGAAGGGACTCGCGATGCAGCCTATTTTGGCTCCGCCCGACACCCCACTGATGACCGATGAAACGGCCGGCCAAAAAGCCTGGACGTCTCCCGCCATCAAAGCGGTCAGACTGACCTGCCCATTGCGCACCTGAAGCATATTCACTTCGAGTCCATACTTTTTGAAAATACCCTTGTCGGCCGCCACCCACATCGGTCCGACGGTCTCATTATGGCCGCCGTAGGAGATGAGAAGTTTGTCCTGAGCCGGCGCCGCCGTGAGCGCCGCCAGCTCGATCAGGATGGAGAAGATAGCCGTGAAAACCCACTGTCTGCGAGAGAAATTCATTAATGACCTCACCAGCATTTCGATTTTCAAACCGATGGCGCAATTCCGTTAGCGCATCCGCAAAGTAGGCAAAAGCCAGAGAGGCGTCAAGGGCCGGCGCAAACACAAGCGAGGCCGACGCTCCCTTGCTACTCTTTCCCCGTAACTTTCGGGTACAGTAGTTGCCAACGTTCCTCGCCGGTGACTTTCGGCAACTTGGCGAGGGCCTGTTCGTATACCGGATCGCGATAACGGAGAGCCGCTATCCGCAGCAGCGGGGCAAGCTTTTGAGGCTCGACAGCGGCGATCTCTTTGTATGGCCATTTCTTTTCGCCGGTGGCAAACGGAATCAACCAATCCGTGGCTTTGCGCATACTTCGGTTTTTCGTCTCAGAGTTCCACATGTTGATGCCAACTTTGTCGGCGATGGCCGCTGCGCTGAACAGCGCTTGCAGATTGAAAATTGAATAGTGCCAGGCCTGGGCGCGCTCCAATTCGCGCAGTTGGCGGCCGTCCGGTTCGATCTGCGCGGCGATGCGCTTGACGGCGAATGCTGACAAAATCTTTTTCGCCGGCTCTTCCTGTCCGGTAAAGAGCGCGTAGGACGCGACTTGGACGTCGGCCCAGCTACCGTGGTTGTTATTTGCCTTCGCTTCCTCTTTGCCTTGTGAACTCTCCAGGAGCCAGCGCAGGTAACTGCCAAACCACGCCTGGAGTTGCCGATGGTCGCTTTGCGTCCACGCCGGCGCAGCGCTCAACAGCGCGACGGCATCAAGCAGATCGGGAAAATCATGGGTCTCGATAATTCCCGCGCCGCGTCCATGGTTTCGGCCCGGCACGGCCTGGGCGTAATTCAGATGGGGATTCATTTTGGTGACGTCGTTCAAGAACCAAACGCGCAAACGTTCGGCCGCCCGCGCGGCGTATTTTTCGTCGTCAAAAAAGAAGTGCGCCAGGCTCAGAATTTTGACGGCTTGAATCATGCCGTCGAGACGTTTTCGATCCGACCATTGATCGCGTTCCGGATTGACCTCGCCGTCCCGGCGCACGTAGGGGAGGCCGTTTGCGGTGTTTGGGTTGGGCCACCAGTAGGGCGCCAGGCTGACGTAGTCGTTTTTACTGTTGCCCGGCGGAGCAACGGTTTTATGCGTAACCGAGGAGTCGCTGCTTGCCAGGGCGAGAGCCGCTTCGCGTTGGAGCCTGCGCGCCGCGGGCATCATT
>CAMLCX010000437.1 GCA_946478635.1 uncultured Pseudomonadota bacterium | reverse complement strand
CCGCCTTTGTTCTGGCGAACCATAAGCACCTTCATTTAAGAGTCACTACACTAGCGAGGCAGGCGCTCATGAGGTCGGCAGTGCAGAGGTCAAACATCGCGCTCGGCGCCGAGACCCAAATGAAGCATTCGCGCCGGTGCCTTCGTTCCTCCAGGCTTGCACCTCGATCGACGGAGTGTCGCGGCAGTTAAAGATCTCTCGCAATGGTACAAATAATGCGCGTTTGCAGCTTGTCGCCAAGCCGAACCATGAGTTATGGTTCCTTCGTTACACAAGCGTAGTCTCCAGCAGCCTTTGGAGGAGAGAGCATTGGGAGAATCAGGAAGCAAAACCGACGAGCGCGACATTTTTCTCGAGGCGCCGGCTCCGCCGCGCCACGGAAAAAAAAGTTTGGCCGCTGTGGTCATCGGGATTGTTCTGCTGCTTTGGTCGTTCCAGGGCGCCAAGATTCGTCCTGGAGAACTGATCGAAGGCGTGCCGCAAATCTTGGTGACGCTGAGCCGCATGCTGCCGCCGGATTTCAGCAAAATAACCGACCCGAAAAGTTATTTTTTTCCGGCAAGCCTGAGCCTGCCGGAATTGCTCCTGCCGCTGCCGCTTGCTGACAACGAAGCGCGAACGCGCGACCGCTGGTGGCACAACACCTTTCCGCAAACGGTGATTGGCGCGACGCTGGAGACCGTGCAGATGGCATTGGCGGGCACCTTCTTGGCTCTGCTTGCCGCGTTCCCCTTGGGCTTTCTCGCGGCGCGCAACATGACGCCGCATCCCTACGTGTATCGCGCGGTTAGAGGTGCGCTCAATCTGATTCGCACCATTCCGGATCTCGCGCTCGGATTGTTGTTCGTCGCTGCCGTGGGGTTGGGAGCCTTCGCTGGCACCCTGGCGCTGGCCATTCACACCGCCACGGTACTTGGTAAATTGCTCTCCGAGTCGGCGGAGAATATTGACGAAGGCGTCGTCGAGGCGTTGCGCGCCACCGGAGCGGGTTATCCGCAGATTCTGTCCTTTGCCGTGCTGCCGCAGATATTGCCCGACCTTATCTCATTTACTCTGTATCGGCTCGAGACCAATATCCGCGCGGCATCGGTGCTCGGCTTGATCGGCGCCGGCGGCATCGGCTACTTGATGAACACGAGCTTCCGCACGTTTCAATACCAAGAGGCGGCGGCCATCGTGCTGATTTTGATCGGGCTCGTGATGTTCGTGGATTATCTGAGCTCGCGTTTGCGCAACCTTGTGGTTTAGCGCTGCCTCGCGCGGCGCAGTTTTCGGACCCGCAGAACGTCGCACTGGATGAGACCGGCATCATTTTCCAGGGGCGCGGTGGGATCCCGCTATCGATTTCAGAAATTACTCCGCTGGACTCTATGTCGTGATTTTTTGAGGCAGTGATGTTCAAGAATAAAGTGCATCTCACCACGATGGACCCAGCTCGGCAGAGCCGCAACCAAAAAAGAAAAAGCAGGATTCACCACGAAGGGCACGAAGTTCACGAAGTTTGTGTAAGGGCGGGTTTGAAACCCGCCCTTACCTCTTTAGCGTTGTAGCCTGGATGCAGCGAAGCGGAATCCAGGACGGCGGTGCGGAGCGGGGCACTGTCCAGAGCGCGCGTGACTCAAGAACCCGGATTGCGCTTTGCTCCATCCGGGCTACAGGAGCAGGGTTGTGGGAATCGCCATTTTCATTCTCTGTGGGCGTGCGTAAGGTCGTGAATCACTTCGTGGTGAAACCACCGTTTCGCTAGCTTTGCCGTCATGGACATTTTTTTCTGCCATGTGATAATCTCGCCGAGGAGAAACTTTCTCAATGATCCGTACCGTTGGCCTGGTCGCCAAATACCAGGAACCCAAAGCCGCGCAAATGGTTCGCTGGCTGATTCCCTGGCTTAAAAAGCGCGGCAAAAAAGTTTGCGTGGAAGACGGCCTGGCGCGAAGCGGGGCGCAGTCGTGCAGCAAAAAGGAAATGGCGTCCAGCGCCGATCTGATTATCGCGCTTGGCGGGGACGGCACCCTGCTCAATATCGCTCCGCTCGTCGAGCGGCCCGACGTGCCGATTCTGGGCGTGAATATGGGCGGTTTGGGCTTCATCACCGAAGTCGCCGTGGACGAGCTCGAAGCGGTTTTGACCAAGACCCTCGACGGCGATTACGAAGTGGAAAAGCGCATGACTCTGGAAATCCGCGTCATCGGGAAAAAGCGGCGCACGCACAAGTTTCGCGTGCTCAACGACGCGGTGATCACCAAAGGCGCGCGCAGCCGGATCATCGACTTGGAAACCTATGTCGGCGACGATTATCTGTGCACCTATCGCGCCGACGGGCTGATCATTTCAACGCCGACGGGCTCCACGGCTTATTCCCTGGCCGCGGCGGGGCCGATCTTGGAGCCGACGCTCGGCGCCATCGTGCTCGCGCCCATTTGCCCGCACACGCTCACCAATCGGCCGATCGTCGTGCCGAGCAACGCCGCGATTCGGGTCACGCTGCGTTCCTTCGGCGACACGGTGATTTTGATTCCCGATGGTCAACAAGGATTGCGCCTCAACAACGGCGATAAAGTCGAAGCGCGGGATTACGGCTTGCCGGTGTCTTTGATCAAGCTGCCGTCGCGCAGCTACTACGAAATCTTGCGGGATAAACTCAAGTGGGGGGAGCGCTAGGCGGAAGGCTTCATGCTGCGCGAACTTCGCATCAAAAATTTCGCCATTATCGATGAGGTTGTTCTGGAGCTCCAGGCCGGCCTCAACATCCTCACCGGCGAAACCGGCGCGGGCAAGTCGATCATTCTCAATGCGCTCGGGCTGATCGCGGGCGAGCGCGGCGCCGCCGATATCATTCGCAACGGCGAGGACGAGGCGACGGTGGAAGCGTTGTTCGACTATTTACCGCCGCCGATTCAATCCCGGCTCGGCGAGGCGGGGTTCGAAGTCGGTGATGAGCTCGTCATCAAACGGGTTCTCAGCCGATCGGGGAAGAATCGTATTTATCTGAACGGCGGCCTTTGTCCGCTCAACGTGCTCGCCCAAGCCGGCGGTTCGCTGGTGCATATCTATGGACAGCATGAACACCACACGTTGCTGCAATCGGAAACTCATTTAAACTTGCTCGATGCATTTGCAGGCGTCACCTCCCAAGGGATGAAAGATAAATACGATGCGCTGGTACTGGCCTGGACAAGACTGACCGAGACTCGTGCATCCCTCGAGCAGCGACGCCGTGAAAAAGCTTTGCTCGAAGCGCAGGCCGAGGAAATGGACCGAGCTCGGTTGAAATCGGGCGAGGAAGAGGAGATCCGCTCCGCAAAAAACATTCTCGCGCACGGAGAAAAACTTCATCAGGGCTGTCGCGAAGGAGAAGAGCTGCTTTACGAAGGTGATGCGGCCATCGTCGGCGGACTGAGCAAGTACACCAGCCGGTTGCGCGAGTTGGCAACCATTGACCACAACTTACAGCCGACCGTGGAGTTGCTCGAGTCTTCGCTGGCGCAGCTCCAAGAGGCCGCGGCCGCGCTGCGTCGCTACGCGGAACGAGTGCACTTCGATTCCCGGGCACTGGAACAGATCGAAGACCGTCTCGCCGAGATCCAACGTCTAAAGCGCAAATACAACGGCAGTATCGAGGACATTCTGCGCATGCACGATGAGATTAAAAATTCTCTTGGCGGCTTGGAGCGGGGCGAAGAGCAAATTGCCGGACTCGAAAAGCAATTTGCCGAGGCGCGGCAAGGTGCCTGGGAGATGGCGGAGAAGATTTCCCATGAGCGCCAGCGCGCGGCCAAAAAACTCAAGCGCGACATGGAAAGAGAAGTCAAAAGTCTCGGCATGCCGGAGACCACGTTTGAGGGCCGCTTCACAACGCAAGATGAGAAACCGGATGAGCCGCCGTTTTTCATCGCCGGAAAGAAGCTCACTGAGCGGGGCATGGACCACGTGGAATTCTATTTTTCGCCGAATCCCGGAGAGCCGGCTAAACCGCTTGCCAGGATCGCCTCGGGTGGCGAGCTGTCGCGCTTGATGCTCGCGCTCAAAGCGCTGGTGCTGGCGCCGGGGGTCGTTTCGACGCTGCTTTTTGACGAAGTCGATTCGGGTATCGGCGGGCGCGTGGCTGAGATCGTCGGAACAAAATTGAAGCAAGTGGCGGCCCATCATCAGGTGATCAGCGTGACGCATTTGCCGCAGATCGCCGCCATGGCGGCGGCCCATTTCGTGGTTCAGAAGACGGTCGAAAAGGGGCGCACGTTCACCCGTGTCAAGGAACTTTCGGAGCGCGAACGCGTCGCCGAATTGGCGCGCATGCTTGGCGGCGTCAAGATTACCGAGCAAACCCGCAAGCACGCCGAAGAGATGGTCCGCGTAAACAGAAGCGAGTAAAGGATGTTCGTTTTCGGGCGACTCTAGCCCGATTTGACTTTTAGCGCCCGCTCTCTTAATTTTATCTCAACACTTGCCGCCAGTCATTCCTGTCGTGGGGCTGTAGCTCAGTTGGGAGAGCGCTTGAATGGCATTCAAGAGGTCGTCGGTTCGATCC
>CAMLCX010000436.1 GCA_946478635.1 uncultured Pseudomonadota bacterium | reverse complement strand
AATGCGGATAGCCAATGCTGGACGGTAAAAGGCGCCTTGACGGAAAAAAATCCGTAGAGGCGCATGAACGATCCAATGATCAGCATCAGCATCGGGAGAATTATCCAGAGGGCGCTGCAAAGCAGGCAAATACCGGACGCTAGGTAACGCCATTGACCGACCATCATGGGACGCAAAGAAATGCCTCGGGTGCCGACGGTGGCGAACTCTCTTTTTTGCGTGAAGCGCTGATAGAAGAGCGCGAGGATGAACAGAAGGGCGAGGAAAAAACTGCTGAGGGCCATCGCGGCGGGAAATCGCGGCGGCTCCCAGGAGATCATCTCGAAGATTCTGGTGGAATAAACGTCGATACCGGCGGGCGTGCCGAGGAGCTGCTCGATCTCGAAAGCTTCGAGGCTCCGAATAAGTCCTGCGATCGTTACGGTAAGAATGGCCGGAGAGAGAATCGGCAGAGTAATTCGCCGCAATATTCCCCAAGGTCCCGAGCCGCATACCCGCGCCGATTCTTCGATCGCCGCGTCAAATTGCCTTAAGGCAGGCATCAGTAAAATGGTCATCACCGGAACCGTCGTTAGGGTCAAATGAACCCACATGATGCCGCCGACGGAGTAGATGCTAAAGGGCGCGCGCTCAATAAACGGCAGCTTCACGAGCAATTGGTTGAGCAGGCCGTAGTTCGGATCCAACAACAGAATCCAGCCTAGGGTGATCGGCAGCGTGGGCAGAAAAAAGGCAACCCAAAGAAAAAATTCAATCACGGCGCGGCCCGGGATGCGAATACGAACCAACAGCCAGGAAACCGCGAAGGCAATCGCAACGCCGACAAAGGACCGGATCGAGAGCAAAAAACTGTAACCGATGGCGCTTAGTGTCTTACCATCGCCAAACGCGTCGGACCACCCTTGCAGGCCGCCGCGGAACGGGTGACCCGGCGAGGCGATGTTAAAGCTGTTGACGAGGATAAAGGCTATCGGGCTCACAGCGAACATCCCGACGAAAATGAGCGTGCCGAGTCCGGCGACCGCCTCACTGCCGGAAGATTTTGAAATCCAACTGATCATGTTTTGAGAATTGCTTTCCAGCCCCACGGCGTTCCCGATATCGACTGTGGCTCAATGAATTTCTCGTTACCTAGCGAGCGCCGGAGGTGCGATAGCGCCGCGACTTCTAAACGAAGCGCACCGACACGGAGCCCAAGCCAGCAAAAGTCGCTTGCAGCAAATCACCTGCGCCCACGTCAGCGGCGCCGCAAAGAGCTCCCGGCATAATGATATCGCCCGCGTTTAGACTCACGCCGAATTGCCCCACGGCATTGGCCAGCCAAGCCACCGCCACCGCGGGATGACCCAAAACAGCGCCGCCGGCACCGGTCTGAACGATGTCGCCATTTTTCTCCAGCACCATGCCGACTAACTTGAGATCGAACTGATCGACGCGCTTCGGCGAGTTGCCAAGTACGACTCGCGCCGACGATGCGTTATCGGCGATGGTGTCGCAGAGCTTAATCTTCCAGCCCTCAATCCGGCTATCGATGATCTCCAGCGCCGGCACGACAAAGCGGGTCGCGGCCAGAACCTGTGTCGGAGTAATTCCCGGTCCCTTCAGTTCCTGGTCGAGAATAAACGCGATCTCCGGTTCGATCTTCGGTTGGATCAATTCGCCGACCCGGAAAACCGCCGCGTCCTGCAGCACCATGTTATCGAGGATATGACCGTAGTCGGGCTGATCGACGTTGAGCATCCTTTGCATCGCCTTGCTGGTGAGACCGATTTTTTTCCCCACCACTTTGGCGCCGTCGGCTTTCTTCATTTCGATCAGCGCCAGTTGAATGCGGTACGATTCCTCGGGCGCGATCTTGGAATATTTTTCCGTCAATGGCGGGAGCACGCTCTTGTCTTTCTCCGCGCGATACAGTTGGCGCGCTTCCTGTTGAATTTGTTCTTGAGTCAGTCCCTGCACGGTCAGTACTCCGATCTTACTGGGCTTTCGCTTTTATCAATTTCTCGTATCCGAGTTTTATCGATATCTCTTCTGCTGTCGTCACGACGAGCTTGCCAATGTTGTGAATTTTCTGAGCTGATAAACGAGCCGACGGAGCGGCCACGCTGATCGCCCCCACCATGGCGCCGGTGTAGTCCCGGATCGGCGCGCCGACGCAACGGAGACCGATCTCGATCTCTTCGTTATCGATCGAATAACCACGCTTGCGGATAATACGCAGGTCCGCCAGCAATTGGTTCAGGGTTTTGATCGTGTTTGCGGTACAGGGCCGCAAGACCTGATCGCGAAAAATATTCTTCACTTCTTGATCGTCCAAACAAGAGAGCATCGCTTTGCCGAGAGACGTGCAATAAGTCGGGATACGCCGCCCGACCCTGGACGGCATACGCAGCGCGTGCGGCCCTTCGACTTTGTCCAAATACAACACTTGATCCTCATCTAACACTGCGAGGTGCACCGTTTCTTTGGTCTCGTCCATGATGCGCGTCAAAAACGGCCGGCAAATCTCGCGCAGATTTAAATGCGACACCGCCTGATGGCCGAGCCGAAAGAGCTTGATGCCCAAGCGGTACTTGCCATTTTCAGCATTCTGTTGGATCAGATCATTGTATTCCAAAGCCATTAGGATCCGATGGGCCGTGCTGCGGTGCAAACGGGCCTTGGCGCCGATCTCGCTCACGCTCAGTTCTTGATGATCGAAGCCGAAGCAGTCGAGAATTTGCGCGGCCCGGTCGATGACATGAATTCGGTAACGACCCGATCGAGCTTTCGGCGTCCGTTGAAGCGTTTCATTTGTGCGTGCTGTTGCAGGATCTTTTTCTTGTCTCATATCGCAAGACCACGTTTCGCAATGCTAGTAAAGGATGTTCATTCTGTCAATAATTAAACTCCGGACTGGGTTCGCTCGACTCCACCTTAGTTTTTTGTAACGCGGATTTTTCTGCTCAGGCGTCCAGCGTAATAACTGACAATGCGTTCTCTCCGTTTCTTCTCGAGCATCGTCAAGCGGCATTACACGACGATCTCCACGCCTTTTTGACACCAGTAGAACGTTTTTGTAAAACAAGGGTGGTCAACTTAATCAATTCGAGACAACGAATGCGACTGCCAGACAAAATCGTTTTAATGACCAGCGCGCAAAACCCCTGCGCCAAAGCGATCGCCGTGGGATTCGCCCGCGAAGGCGCAAACTGCGTCGTGGTCGATAACGAAGCGAATAAAGCGGAACAGCTGGCGGCCGAGGTTCGCTCGATCGGGCGGCGCGCGCTGGCACTTCAGTTCGACGTGACCAAGAAATCTGAAGTCGAAGAAGCCGTGCGGCGGGCGGTTGCCGAGTTCGGCCGCATCGACGTATTGCTCAACTGTTCGGGGATCACGCACGAGAGCGATTTCCTGAGTTTCACCGAAGAAGCATTCAACCAGTGCATCGAGCGCGGGCCCAAAGCTTATTTTCTTGCTGCACAAGCGGTCGGCCGGCAGATGGCCGAGCAGCGTTCCGGCAAGATCATCAACCTCTCGACCACCGATGCGCATATCGGTTCGGGTGAATCCACCGGCAATAGCGCGGCCTATTCGAGCATCGATTCGATGACGCGGGCGATCGCGCAGGCCCTGGGATTTTATGGCGTCAATGCAAACTCCCTGGTTTACGGGCCGATGAATTATTTTTCCGGATCGGTCGAAGAAATCGGCGAACGTCTGCGGCGCATTCCCTTGGGCCGATTGGGCAAGCCGCAAGATCTCGTCGGCGCGGCGATCTTTTTGGCGACGGAGGACTCGAATTTTGTCTCCGGCGCGAGCCTTTATGTGGACGCCGGCTACGCGAATGCCGCCGTGACCGAAGATGGCTTTCGCCCGGCCTGGGGCAAGACCTGGGGAACCTTTGAGATTCCGCCTCGGAGTAAGTAACCGAAAAACTTTACAGGGAGCACGATTGTATGGGAACGAAGTTCAAAGAAGTGAACGAATATGTTGAGCGCGCGAAACGCGCGGGCCAGCCGATTTCGTAAGGCGTTTCTCGAAACGGGCGTTTCTCAAGCGATGCGCGTAAAACGAACCTGGGCTTGGCTTGTTCTCCTACTAGCCGGCGAAGCTTTCGCCGCCGCGCCCGAAAGCATACGGGTATCCTATGCCACGCTCAGCGCCGCCTATATGGACCATATTTGCGCGATGGACAAAGGCTACTTCCGCGAAGAGGGGCTGAATATCGAAGTGATCCGCGCGCCAGGGGGCGTCGCGACTCCTGGTTTATTGTCGGGACAGTTTCACTTCAGCAGCTCGGCGAGCTCGGCGGTCAGCGCTGCGGTACGCGGCGGGCCGGTAAAAATCGTCTACACGAATCTGTCTCGGCCGAGCTACACTTTAGTTTCGATCAAGCCGGACATCACTTCAGCGAAAGAGTTGGTCGGTAAGAAAATCGCCATCAACAGCTTCGGTGACACCGGCCATCTATCGACGATACTCTATCTCAAGAAAATGGGCGTGAATCCATCATCCGTGCTTTTCATAGCAGTCGGCAGAAATGAAGTCCGCTTTCC
>CAMLCX010000435.1 GCA_946478635.1 uncultured Pseudomonadota bacterium | reverse complement strand
GCCTTCGTTCCGGAAGGGTTGCAGCTCGATCGCAGCTTTACCGCGAATAATCCGGATTACTGCGTTGACGAAGCGTCCGTTCAGCATGCCGCTCCGTTCGCGTCGGGTGCCGGAAAGCAACTCCTGATATTGCCTGCGTCGGCGCCGGGTTGTTGCAAGGAAAATGACTTTAGGTTGACAAGAGTCGCCGATCACAACTAATTTCGGGCGCGGCGTTTGACATTATATCACGGCACAACTCTAGACCGGCGACTCGCCGGCATGAAAGGAGAATTTAAGGTGCGGCAAGTGCTCGACGATCCGCGTCTACACGTGCTTGTCATCGGCGTCGTTTGTGGCGTTCTGTATTTCCCTTTCCTCGCGGCGCGGGATTTTTGGGCGCTTGAGAGCCAGTACGCCGAGGTTATCCGCGTGATGTTGCTCGACCACGACTACCTCGTTCCCAGGGTAAACGGCGTTTTTTTCACAGAAAGCCCACCGCTGTACTTTTGGCTCGCGGCGTTGTTTTCCTGGATGGTTGGAGGCGTGGGGGAGTGGCCGATTCGTCTTCCTTCCGCGCTGTCGGCGACCGAGTTGGTTCTGGTGTCTTACTACTTCGTTCGAAAAAGATTCGGCGCCCGGCTGGCGATCATTTCGGCCGTCGTATTGGCAACGTCGGTCCTGACCGTACATGTCACCCGCCATGTGCAGGTCAATATGTTGTTTTACCTGTGCATCACCATTGCCACGTTCTTGCTGATGGAACTGCTTGTTTTTGACTCGCAGCGACCGCTGCATGCCTACGGAGCTTGGCTATTCATGGCTCTCGCCTGTCTTACAAATGGTCCGATCGGTTTTTTGTTTCCCGCCCTCGTCGCCGGCACCTACCTGACCTTGTGCCGGAGCGGCAAAAAGTTTTTTTCCCTGCGTCCGATCTCCGGCTCTTTTTTATTTCTCGCCGTCACTGCGCCATGGTTGGTTTATTTGGCGTGGAACGGGGAGAATAATTGGTCGGAGGCCATTCTCGCCCACGTACGACTGAGTGGTTTTGGCAGTTCCGATCATCAAATTTACTTTCGATTCCCCTTGGCTCTGGCGCCATGGTGCTTCCTTTTCATACCGGCGGGAATGTGTCTGTGGCGAGAAAGATCCAAGCTATGGGATGGGCCGGTCCTCTTCTTTTTTCTTTGGTTCGTTTTAGGATTGAGCATCGCCGAGCTCTCCTTTGGCCGGCATAGTCACCTCTTGTTCCTGGCTCATGTGCCGCTCGCCGTGGGCTTGGGCATTTATCTGGATCGACTCGATACGACGGACTTGCGCGATCCTGTTTGGGTATGGACGGGCTACTGCGTCAAATTCTTTTGTCTGCTGTTCCTGGTCAACGGAATTTTCGGGCCCATTGTGGTCGCGTACCGCTTACCGTTTCTGGCGTTTTCCGCAATCGTTCTGGGTCTCACTCTCGCAGTTTTGTCCGCGGTCGTACTCCACGCCTTGTCTCGCCGAGCCGCCTTTGCCTTGATCACCGGTCTTGTCGCTTTTCCCGTGGCGGCCAATCTGGTGTTGCAAGCTTTGGTGTTTCCTGATCTCAACGCGCTCATGATTCGCCCCTTCGCGGAAAAGGTGGGGGCGATTATCAGGGCGAATCCCCAGAGCCAAGTGGCGATTTTCAGCCGAAGACTATTTAATAATTTCAACTATTATTCCAAGATTCACAAGTTTGAGGTGATTCGCCGGCCGGCGGCCGCAGCGGAATTCCTTCGAAGCCAGGGGTCGCATTTCCTTCTTATAAACGAGAGTTTCCTACCCGACGTTGAAAAAGCCGCGGGGAGTCGGTTGACGGAGATTATCGCGGCGACTACGACGGAACGATGGCTGCTGTTGTATTCGTGCAATGGGACGTGTGAATCGACGCCGGCACTGGCGGAATCAAAGCGTCCGCGTTTTGGTGACTAATATTGTTGATTTCCTGGCATCGTCACTTGAGTTTTTTTGAAATGCGGCCGGCAATGTTTCGTCGATGTTTGGCCCCGGTTCACGAGACCCACGATACCGCCAAGACCCCGTTGAGCCCAAGCATGAAGCGCCGATAAAATTCCGTCTTGACGCGGACAACCCATGTAACTTATTTTGCCCATGCCTTTGTCGGGCAGAATTCGTCTAGGCCGAGCCCTGTTAACATCGTCAATTACGTATGTACAAAATCGACAAATCGCATGCGGGCCACCTGAGAGTCACGGCTAAGTTGGTCTTCTTGTTGCTGCCGGTGCTATTAAATCTTTCGATTGCCACAGCGCAGGAGAAAACCAAGTTCCCCGTGGGCGTCGGGACAAAGACCATTGGAACCAACATGTTTTGGCTGGCGACAAAGAAAGGATTCTTTGACGACTTCGGACTGGACGTCCAGCCGATCCTTCTGCGCGGCTCATCGATTACCATGCAAGCCTTGGTGAGCGAGTCTTTGTATCTGGCGCTCGGTTCCGCCGATGCCACGATCGCTGGGGCGGCGAGCGGCGCCGATCTCATGGCAGTGGGCGGCGTCGTGAATGGGTTGACCCAAACCATCGTCGCAGCCAAGAACTACAAGACCATTAAAGACCTGCGCGGCGCGACCATCGGCGTGCAGGTGCTGACCTCGGGCGCGACCAATGTTTTAAAGCGAATTCTCAAGCAGAACGGCTTGGAGTATCCGGCCGATTACAAACTGCTCGCGGTCGGCGGCGGCAACTTTAACTTGGCGGCGCTGACTTCGGGGCAAATCGGCGCTACTTATTTGGTCGTGCCTCTCGATTACATGGCGGAGCAGCAGGGCTTTAACGTGCTCGGCTATTTCAAAGACTACTTTCCCAATTATCAGCTCTCGATGCTCGCGGTAAAACGCGGGTGGGCGGAAAAGAACCGCGCGCTGTTGGTGCGCTTTCTCAAAGGCGCGGTGCGCGCGCATCGCTGGCTCTACGCCAATAAAGAATCGGCGATTGATTTTCTTGCCAAGGAGATCCCGCTCAAGCCGGAACTGGCGCGCCGGGGATGGGAATACTACACGGGAAATCGCATCTGGCATCCCAACGTCGAGATCAATCTCGAAGGTTTGAAATTTACCATGCAAGTCTACGCCGAACAGCTCAAGGGCGCGCCGCCCGACCCGCTTAAGTATATCGACCCGAGCTATTTGCAGCAGGCGATCAAAGAGCTGGGGTAATGGCGGCGGCCGCCACGATCCGGGTACGCGAATCATGAATCACCCAATCTGGAGAAACAGCATGCTAAAAGTTTTCTATTGCCTGCCGTTGTGTCTTTTCTTAGCGACGTCATCACTCGCGCCGCAGGCGCGGGCCGAGAAAATCAGGTCCGCGGTGCCGGGACTGAATCTGAATTATTTGTCCATCTTCACGGCGGAGGCTCGCGGATTTTTTAAAGATGAGAATTTGGAGAATGAAACCATCGTCATCGGCGGACCCGCCGGCATCGCCGCTCTCGTCAGCGGTGGCGTGGATTTTAGCGGCGCCGGCGGCAGCGGCCTGCGCGCGGCGGTCAAAGGCGCGCCGCTCAAGGCAATCATGTATCAGACCGAGAGACCGACTTGGTATCTGGTCGTTCATCCGAGTGTCACTCGGGTTGGCGATCTCAAGGGCAAGCGCATCGGCGTCGCGCTGATCGGCGACAGCGAGGATCGCTTTACGACACTATTCGCCGAGCGCGGCGGAGTTGCCGCCAATGACTTGACCAAGATCACCATCGGCACCAGCCCCGGCGACAAAATACTCGCGCTTAAGACCGGAGCCGTGTCCGCCGTGGTCCTGGACCCTGCCGGAACGATCGTGGCGGAGCGGGAAGGGTTGCGGAGCCTGGCGTATTTAGGGGATGTGTTCCCATTGCCGTTTCAAGGCTACGTCGCGACCGATCGCAAGATCGCAGAAAACCCCGCGCAAGTTAAAAGATGGCTGCGAGCCATGGTCCGCGCATTGATGTTCATCCGCGAGCGCCCGGAAGAGGCCGCCGATATCGGCATGAAAAAACTTCCGTTCGGTAAAATCACCAAGTCCATGTTCGCTGACGCCATCAAGGCCTGGCTTCGCGCCTTGCCTCAGGGCGTGCCGGGCATGCCCTCCGCCGAGGGAGTCAAGAACATTCTCGAATACGAAATCAGGTTGCCGATGAAGATGGAAGAGACTCTGGCGGCTGAGAAGTTTTTAGACCTGCGCTGGATCGCCGAAGTCAAAAAAGAGTTTGAACAAAAACGCAGGTAATTTTGCAGATTGAGCTCGTTTCGCCGCGGTGAGAGAACGGTGTGATAACTCAGTAAGCATTTAGAGGTTGAGTGATGAATGTCGATCTAGCATCCCTGCGTGTCGATCAAGTGGGCAGCTTGCTCCGACCGCAACAACTGAAACAGGCATTTGCCGACTACGGCCAGGGTCAGATTGACGAGAATAGGCTTAAGCAAATTCAAGACGACGCAATTCGCGACGTTGTCGCCAAGCAAGTGGCGCACCATTTGCCGATCGTTGTCGACGGCGAATTTCGCCGGACGAGCTTTATGGAAAGCTTCGCCGTCGTCGCCGGCG
>CAMLCX010000434.1 GCA_946478635.1 uncultured Pseudomonadota bacterium | reverse complement strand
GTCCATCATCGTCAACGAGCGATAGTCGATCTGGCCGTTGTTTGCCGGCGCTTCCGGAGCGGATGCGCTGGCCGGAGCGTACTGCGTATAGGGCTCGCTATTCTGATACTGCATGGAGCCATAGCCCGAGGCTACTCCGGGGCTGCGAAACTTGCGATAAAGGAAGTACCCCAAGCCGGCTACCATCAAAATCTCTATCATGCCGAAGCCGCTGCCGCCCAAGCCGCCGAGACCGCCGGCGTTGGCGATGCCGGAAAAGAGCATGGAACCGAGAAATCCGCCCAAAACGGCGGTGCCCAAGCCGCGCATGAACCCGCCGCTTTGAGGCATCATCGGGCTTGGCTGTTGCGCGGGAGTTGCGTCACGTCTCGGCTGTGTCGGGCTCGGCTGCGCTGGTCGGCTTGGCGCGCTATAGCTGCGGGAACCGCGGAAACCGCCTGAACTGCCGCCGCCGGCGCGCGCGTCGGCGTAACTTTGTAAAACGATCTGGCTCAGCCCCACGAGGGTGAAGAGACCAAGCGCCATCAAGATATTTTTGCGTTTCGAAATCGCCATAGAATCTGTCTCCTTGTGAGAGGAGTCTATGCGCGGGAAAGCTAATGTCAACCATAGGTCGGTATCATTGCCCCTCTTCAGAAGCCGGTAAGATCCGCAATGTTGGGCGGGCATGAATCTATAATCTGCCGAGCTATCACCGGGAGTTTTTTTAAAACTATTTGATTTGACTGCCCGAGCACCTTTCTCGTATGTAGGGAGCTGTTCTGACGTCCCTAAAGTCGTTTTTGTTGACGGAGGTGAACTATGACCAGCAAATCTGGGTCCATTCCATTGATCGCTTTCGCGATGTTGATCATTTTCCCTCACGCGCCGGCTCGAGCCCAAAGCAAAATCACCATTGGCGTAGCCGCGATGAGCCCGCGCACGATTCCTTTGCTGCTTGCGCAAGAGCAGGGACTCTTCGCCAAGCAGGGGATCGATGCCCGTATCGTTTTGATCAGGGGCGCGCCGATCCTGGTCGCGAGTCTCATTTCCGGCGATCTCGACATCGGTTACACCGGCGGCACCGCCGTGCTTGGCGCGGCGGCTTCAGGGGTGTACCTAAAAATACTCTCGTCGATTTCGAGCAAGCTCACACACACGATGCTGGCGCACCCGAGTCTCAAAACCGCCGAGCAGCTGCGCGGCAAGCGCTTCGGCATTCAGAGCATGGGGGGCACCACTTGGATGCACACGATCCTCGCACTTGAACATGTCGGGCTCGACGTCAAGCGGGACAACATCAACATTTTGATTATCGGCGACTCGGTGCTGATCGGCCAATCGCTGGAGGTCGGCAGGCTCGACGCCGCGGTCCTCGATGGCGTGCTGGCTCGGCGGCTGATCAATAAGGGTTTCTCGGTCATCGCCGATCTCACGCCCGCCAATATTCCCATGGTCAATCAGGCCGTTGTCGTGGCCCCCGATTTTGTGCAAAAACGGCCGGAATTAGCCGAACGGATTCTTATGGTACTGGTGGATAGCATTGCGTTCACGTTGGCGCCGATGAACAAAAGCGTCGTGATCAAAACAATCATGCGCCGGCTCCAGATCGACGACCCCAAGGTCGGCGAGGAAGGTTATCAGGATCTCATGACGAGCATCGAGCGCAAGCCGTTTCCTTCGCTCGAAGGGCTGCGCAATATCCGCCGGCTCATGTCCACGCAAAATCCAAAAGCGGCAAACGTCAAAGTCGAAGAGCTGCTCGACGCGAGACTGATTCGCAAGCTCGACGAGAACGGTTACATGGACAAGGTGGCGGCGAGTTACGGACTAAAGTAAGGCCGGCCGATTAATGCTCAGCGCCATCCCACCCGTGAGTCGAGATATCGAATACGATACCGTACGGATCTCGGAATTTATGCTCGGCATTCGCCGGAGCATGACCGGTCGGTCCTGGATGATATTGACCGCCATGGGCTTCGATGGAATGTTTCATCGAGTCAATGTCGCCCACCAGGATTCCGAAATGATGCAGCCCGACGAAGTCTTTACCCCGCTCGTCCCCGGCATCCTCCTCGGTCTCGAACTGCAGCAGCGTGATGTTCATCACTCCGTCGGAGAGCCGCGTCGCCACACGCGACTGTGAAATTCTCTCGAAGCCAAAGGTTTCCTCGTAGAACTTGGCAGCTTTCTCCTTGTCTGGCACCGAGATCGCGATATGTCTTAGCTTGTTCTTCGTCATATCGACCTCCGTTGTGGTTTGGTATAAGTCCGGTGATCGGTGGATCGAGCGAGCCATTCGGCGGCGGCACTTCGCCGGTCATCTCGCTGCGCCGCTCGGTTCTGCTTGAGCCGGTCGCACCAGCGACGCTCTGTTACGCTCCCAAGCAACCAGGCCGACGCCCAAGAGCAAACCGGCGACATCGGCAATAAGCCACACACCACTCCAATTGGGGATCAGCAGCAGTAAGCTCGCAAGCCAGAAAAGGCCGCGTTTGGTCCAGCTCAACGGGCGGAAGAGATACCCGGCGCAGCCCGTGCTGAGAAGCGTCACGCCGATGACCGCTGTGAGGATCGCGATAAAAATCTCACGAAAAGTCCCCATAAAAATCAACGGCGGATGGAGCGCGAAAATAAAGGGAACGATGTAAGCGGCGATACCGAGGCGCATGGCGGTCCAGCCGGTCTGCCAGAAATTCGCTCGTGCGATGGACGCGGCGATATACACGGGCAAGCAATCCGGCGGCGTGATGAGAGAAACCATGCCGAAGTAAAAGAGAAACAGATGGGCGGCCAGCGGCGGAATGCCCAATTGCACCAGCGCGGGGGCGGCCAGCACGGCTAATGTTATATAAACAACCGTAGTGGGCAGCGGTAAACCGAGGAACAGGCAACCGAAGGCGGTGATTAGCAGCAGCAGAAAAACGTTGTTGCCGGAGAGGGTGACGAGCAGCAGCGAAATCTTGAAAGTAAAACCGGAGAGATGCAGCGCGCCGATAACGATGCCGGCCAACGCCGTGATCACGGCGATGTCGAGCAGGATTTTACCGGTCTCCTCGAATGCAGCGGTGACCTTTGCGAATGACGGCCGAGTTTCCTTCTGGAACGCACCGACGATAAAAACCGCGATCACGGCGAACATGCCGGATTTGCCCGCTTCCCAGTTCTCGATCATCAGCGTGTAGACGAGAATCGACAACGGGATCAAGAACACCCAGCCCAAGCGAATCACGGCGCGAAACTTGGGAATCTGTTCGGCAGGCAATCCCAGCAAGCCGCGCTTCGCCGATTCCAAATCGATTTGCGTAAATAGCGCGAGATAATAAAGCGCGGCCGGAATCGCCGCCGCGAGAGCGATCTGTCCGTACGGCATATTGAGAAACTCCGCCATCAAAAATGCCGCGGCGCCCATGACCGGCGGAGTAATCTGGCCGCCGTTGGAAGCCACCGCTTCGATGGCGGCGGCCATGTGCGCCGGAAAGCCGGTGCGCTTCATGAGGGGAATGGTGATCGCGCCGTCAACCACGACGTTGGCGACGGCGCTGCCGGAAACGGTGCCGAAGAGCGCTGATGAAACCACGGATACTTTGGCCGGGCCGCCGCGGTAGCGTCCAGTGGCGATGAGGGCGAGGTCGGTAAGGAATTTATCGCCGCCGACGGCGTAAAGCGCCTGGCCGAAAAGTATGAAGGCGACGACAACGCCGGCGGCGACGTCGAGCGGCAGCCCCAACATCGCGTTCGAGTCGAGGTACAAGTAGCTGGCGATGCGCGCCCATGAAGGGGACTTGGAGTATAAAATTCCCGGAAAGTACTCGGCGAATCGCATGTACAAAATAACCGCGAGAGCAAGCCATGCCAGCGTGCCGCCGGCGACGCGCCGGGTGCCCTCGAGCAGCAGCAGGATCGCGATGCCGCCGAAGATCCAACGATCCGGGGAGAGAATGCCCAGGCGATAGGCGATGGTTGGATAAAGGATAGTGACGTAGAGACCTACGGCCAAGCCGGCCAAGGCGAGCAGCCAATCGTACCAGGGAACATAGCCGTCGGCTTGCTTCGGATAGGATTTGACCGCGAGAAACACGGCGCCGAGAGCGAGCGCGAGAAACAAGGCAAGATACTGCTGCTTGAAAAAGGTGATCTCGAAGGCGGTGTGCACTTCGAGAGCCCACAACGACCCCAAAAGAGTAATTGTGATCAGCAGCGCGCGAAGCAGTTTTGCCGGAGCGCCCTGGAGCGTGCGAAAGCGGGACGGAGAGGCTGCGAGTTCGTCACTCATATCTTAACGATCGGTCAGTTCCATCGAGGATCGGTCAGTTCAAATCGTTCAAGCCGTTCAAAACGTTCAAAGTGTTTTCGGAACGGACACCTGTCGGCAAAATTCCGGTCGACTTGCTCGCGCTATGGGTTGAAGGCCAGCTGGGCATTTTAACCTCCACCCGCGAAGTGCGGCATCCTAATCCGCTGCAAGATTCCGGACTGACTGGTTACGGATTCATCGCTAACAACTTTTTTTGAGCCTCATCGAGCTTCGCTGACCAGGCGCCATTGTCCTTATAATAGCGAATCG
>CAMLCX010000433.1 GCA_946478635.1 uncultured Pseudomonadota bacterium | reverse complement strand
CGTATTGGGGTTCTTCGTTCCATAGATCATCCACGCACAAGTATTTTCAAAGGAGCACACGAAGGTCACGAAGGACGAAATAGCTTTTTCACTTCGTGCGCTTCGTGACCTTCGTGGTGAGGTGTTATTTTTTCTTTGGTTGCAACATGGCTGCACAGTCTTCGATGTTGTTTTGCTTCTACCATATCAGAGTAAATTTTGATATTGGCCGGGCATGACCAAGCAAAGGAAAGAAACATCATGCTGACGCAACTCGCGCCGCCGCAGATCAGAGCGACAACCGGCCTGGAGCTCGCCGCCGGGGTTTTCACGAAATGTTCCAAAGAATTGGCGAGCCAGCTCTCGGTTTCGCTCACATCGGGGAAAAGAGACGCCAAGCAAACGCCGCTGCGCATCGGCATCAACGGCGACATCTACGGCGGCATGCGCGCGCCCCTGGAAGTCGGCACGCGGCGGGTGGATATCGCCTACGTCAATCCATCGGCGCTGGTGGCGATGGCTTATCGCGGCAAAGGCTACTACAAGGAAAAATTACAACTGCGCGTGCTGGGCTGTTTCCCGTCCTGGGATCGCATCGCCATGGTGGTGGACAAAAAGCTCGGCGTGAAATCGCTCCACGATATCGCCCGGAGAAAAATTCCGCTGCGCGTATCGACCCGTTTGTCCGGCGTCAACAACGGCACCTATTACACCATTTCGACGATTCTCGCTTTGTATGGAGCGTCCTTCGAGAAGATCAAACGCTGGGGCGGCAAAGTGCAGGAGTGCGGCCGGCCGTTTTCACCGGAGCGTCTGACCGGCATCGCAAAGCGCTCGGTCAACGCGGTGTTCGACGAGGGCGTCAGCACCCCGGGCGGCTGGTTGGATCAGGCCCTCGACAGCGGTTACGAAATTATTCCCTTGGAACTGGCGATGGTCAAAAAACTCGAACACTTGGGCTATTCTAGAGCTGTCTTGCCCAAGAGCCGCTACCGGCAGCTTAACGAAGATGCTCTCACCATCGACTACAGCGGCTGGTCCCTGGTGACGCACCGCTGGCTGCCGAACAGCGTGGCCTATGCGGCCATCGAAACCATCGATGAGCGACAAAACGTGATTCCTGTCGATGACGATCAGCCGCTCGATATGAGAAACCTTTGCCGCGGCACGGAGAAGTGCCCGCTTCAAGTTCCGCTCCATCCGGGCGCGGCGAAGTATTATAAAGACAAAGGGTATCTGTAAGAAAAATTGGAGTACTGGAGTGGTGGAGTAATGGAGTGCTGGGTGTTCGGATAGAGCAATACTCCAGTACTCCAATACTCCACCACTCCAATTCAACAGGAGACCTCCATGAGCTATCAATTCGTTGGCCACTCGACGCCGCGCACCGATAACACCGGAAAAGTTACCGGCGAGGCGCGCTACACTTCGGATGTGCTCCTGCCCGGCACGCTTTGGGGCAAGACGCTGCGCAGTCCCTATTCCCATGCGCGCATCAAACGCATCGATGTGTCGGGCGCGGAAAAGGCGCCCGGCGTGCGCGCCGTGCTCACGGGCAACGACGTGCGCGGCATTCTTTACGGCCGGCGCTATCGCGACATTTCCGTGCTGGCGCAGGAGCGCGTGCGTTTCATGGGCGAGCGGGTCGCAGCGGTGGCGGCGGAGACGCTCGAGCAGGCGGAAAACGCGCTGGACCTCATCCACGTCGAATACGAAGAGCTGCCCGCCGTTTTCGATCCGGAAGCGGCGCTGCAGGAAGGCGCGCCGATCATTCATCCCGACGTGGCGAGTTACAAGGGACTCCCAAAGCCGTTGGAGCAGCCGACCAATCGATTCGTGCACGACGTGTTCACGCGCGGCGATATCGAAGCCGGCTTCGCCCAGTCGGATGTGATCGTCGAAAATACTTTTACCGTGCCAAGGGTGCACCAGTCGTTTCTCGAACCGCATTGTTGCCTGGTGTGGATCTACGAGAAAGAACTAGTGCAGATGTGGTCGCCCAACAAGGTGCCGCACGGCTTGAAAGAAAGCATGTCCCAGGCCTTCGGCATCGCCAAGGAAAAAATCCGCGTCAATCCGGTGTCCATCGGCGGCGACTTCGGCGGCAAGGGCGCGCCCATCGACGAGCCGATTTGCTACCTGCTCGCGCTGCGCAGCAAGCGGCCGGTCAAGATGATCATGGAGTATCGCGAAGAATTTTTTGCCGGCGCGCCGCGCCATGCCGTGATCATGAAATTGAAAACCGGCGTCAAGCGCGACGGTACCATCGTCGCGCATCAGATGGATGCGTATTTGGATGCAGGCGCCTACGGCGGCTTCAGGCCGGGCGCGGTGGTGGGCGGCATCGCCCACGCGGGCGGATGCTACCGCGCCGCGCACGCGCGCATTGCAGTATCGCGCGTCTACACGAACAACCTTCCCGGCGGCCAGATGCGCGCTCCCGGCGAGCCGCAAGGTTTTTTCGCCGCCGAATCGCATATGGATTGCGTCGCCCGCAGAGTCGGCATGGACCCCTACGAGTTCCGCATGAAAAATCTCATGGTGGATGGAGACATCACGCTCACCGGCGGCCACTATCAGGCCATCAAAGCCAAACAAACTCTCGATGCCGCGGCGAAGGCGGCCGGGTATTCAAAACCGAAGGCAAAATACATCGGACGCGGCGTGGCCATGGGTTATCGCGGGCCCGGCGGCGGCACCACGTCGCTCAAGGTCGAACTCAATCCCGGCGGCGCGATCGTGATTCACACATCATTTTTCGAACAAGGCACGGGCACCTACACGACCCTCAGACAGATTGTTGCCGAAGAGCTTGGCGGCGATCCCGGCGAGATTCAAATCAAGACCCTCGACACCGACTCCGGCGTTTCGGCCGATACCGGTCTGGGCGGGAGCCGGGGCACGCGGGTTGCCAGCGGCGCGGCGTTTCAAGCGGCGCGGGCGGCCAAGGGAGAATTGCTCGACGTGGCCGCGCAAATGCTGGGGTGGGCTAAGGGCGACACAGTGCTCAGCGGCAAGAAACTCGTCAACTCAAAAACCAAAAAGCAGCAACGCTGGGACGATCTGTTGACCCGGGCCGGCCGCTCGATTGTGGGAGAGTCGCTGAACAAAGACGACGATCATTCGCCGGTGACCGCATTCGCCGCGCAGGTTGCGGAGGTTTCCGTCGATCCGGAAACCGGCGAAGTCACACTGCGCCGGCTGACCACCGCCCATGATACCGGCGTAGTCATGAACCCGGTCGGGCATCAGGGACAGATCGACGGCGGCGTCGTGCAGGGAATCGGCTACGGACTGATCGAATATCTGCCAGTGCAGGATGGGCGCGTCGAAGTCGCGCACTTCGGCGAATACAAAATTCCCACCGCCAGGGACATCCCGCCGTTGAAAACCGTCATCCTGGCGAGCGCAGACGGCCTCGGTCCCTATAAAGTCAAAGGCATCGGCGAAAATCCGATCAGCCCGGCCGCGCCGGCCATCGCCAATGCCATCGAGGATGCCGTCGGCGTAAGGATCAAAGATCTGCCGATCACGGCGGAGAAAATTTATGCGGCGCTGCGGAAGAAATAGCGCGAGACGATTCGAAATTTTTTGGGCCTTCATTCGTAGGGGCAGGCCCCTGTGCCTGCCCGGCGGAAGGGCAACCACGGGGGGTTGCCCCTACATCGTCCAAACCGTTGTTACTCGCGCCAAGACGCTAAGGCCGCAAAGGTTTTCTGAACGAATTTTTTTGAGGAGAAAACGATGGCTTTCGACTCACTGGGTGATTTCATCAAAGCAGCGGACAAGATCGGCGAGGTGCAGTTTGTCGAAGGCGCCGATTTGGAATTGGACGTCGGCGGCCTGACTGAATTGACCGCCGAACGCGGTGGGCCGATGCTCGTGTTCGACAAGTTCGCCGGCTATCCAGCCGGGCATCGCGTCTGCGCGAATGCCAACCGGACGCTGCGCCGGTTCGCTTTGGCGATGGATTTGCCCATCGACATTCATCCCCTCGAGTTGCTGCGCCGCTGGCGCGACAAGCGCGCGGGTTCCGTGCCGCTCTCCGCGAACGTCGTAAAGGACGGGCCGGTCCTCGCCAACGTGCAGCAGGGCGACGACGTCAACATCGAAAGCTTCCCGGCGCCGCGCTGGCATCCCGGCGACGGCGGGCGCTACATCGGCACCCAAGATATGGTCATCCTGCGCGATCCCGAGCAGGGCTGGGTGAACATGGGCTGCTACCGGGCGATGATCCAGCGGCGCGATCGCATCAGCCTGTGGATCAATCCGCAGAAGCATGGACGCATTCTGGCGCAAAAATATTGGCAGCAGGGAAAGGCGGCTCCGGTCGCCGTGGTATTCGGCTGCGAGCCGGTGACCTGGATGACCGCGTCCATGTCGCCGCCGTTCGGCACTTCGGAATATGATTTGGCGGGAGCCTATCGCGGCACTCCGGTGAACGTGGTCGAATTACCGCTAACCAAATTACCCGTGCCCGCGCAAGCGGAGATCGTCGTCGAAGGCGTGATTCCACCGGAGAGCGAAGAAACGGCAGTCGAAGGGCCGTTCGGCGAGTGGCCCGGCTACTACAC
>CAMLCX010000432.1 GCA_946478635.1 uncultured Pseudomonadota bacterium | reverse complement strand
CTTCGTGGTGAGATGTCTCCGTTCTGAATTGTATGTCGAAGCTATTGCAAGAAGATCTTCTGGTATTCCTTTTTCTTCGTTTCGTAGTCCTCTTTGGTGAACTGATACATCTGCACGAACTTGATCTTGTCGGCATCTTGGAGCGGCGGATGGACGCCCTTGCGGTTGACGAACTCTCCGGTGGCGGCTTGAATCTTCATGCTTTCCTCGTCGAGGAAGAAATCGATAAATGCTTTGCCCGCGTTCGGTCGAGGCGCCTTGGCGCCAAGGCTGATGTACTGGCCATCGCCGAGCATGTTGTAGTCGCGCACGTAATCGAGATCGGCACCCTGTTTATTATAAGTGAGCACGAAGCGTACAAAGGTGATGCCAATGGGCGTCTCGCCGGTGCCGACGCGATCGGCGGCCGGAACGATGGACTCGACGAAGATCGGCTTGGCGGCGGCAAGATCGCGAATAAATTTTTCCGCGCGCGGCTTTGGCATGAGTTTGTCCAGACTGGCGAGCCACTGGGTGGTCAGCGTGTGGTTGACCGGATGCGGCATAACGAGCTTGCCACGGTATTCCGGTTTCACCACGTCTTCGAGGGTTTTTGGCGCGTCGGCAGCCTTGATGCCGGCTTTATTGTAAATAACCCCGTAAAGCACATTGCGATAGCGCGCGCCGAGATTGGGATCAATGGCGTCTTTGGCAAAACCTTTGAGCGACGGCGATTCGTATTTGGTGAAGGCGCCTTGTTTGAACATCAAATGCATATGATCGCCGGTGGTGGCGACGACATCGAATAGCGGTTTGCCGACGCGATGTTCGCCCAAAACGCGGTCGATGACTTCGGTCGAGCCGCCGCGCCAGTATTCCATCTGCAATCCGGTTTTCGCTTCGAAGGCTTTCTTGAGTGCGTCGGCGGTAAAAGTCTCCATCGACGTGTAAACGATGACCTTGCCGCCTTCCTTCTTGGCGGCGGCGACGGTTTGAGCGGACTGGCTAAACGCCACGCCGCCGTTGAGCACCAGCAGCGCACCACAAAACAGCGCGGTAATTTTACCCATGGGATAGATTCCTTCCGGAAGAAGATTGGCAAAACACATTTGATTTATAGGGCAGGTGTTTGCGCGGAGTCAAGCAAGGTTATGGGTTGGGTTGGCCTGTAATTCAAACTCGAACGAGAAGGATTCCTCGCTTCCCTGCAAGGCACAAAAATCCATCGGGGCCCTTCGACGATGCTCAGGGCGAACGGAAACGTAGCGAGATTCTAATGAGACCATACGAAGGTCAAAGATTTCATTTAGCTCTTTCCGCCCAAGCGTTTGAAGAAGCCTTCGCGGTCGAGCTCGTCGAGAGTTCCTTCGTCGAGGTACCGGCTGAGATTCATGTCGATCTTCACTGGCGGGATTCGCTGCGAAAGCAGCTCCAGTATATTGCGCAAGCCCGATGGAGAAACCCGCGTGGGGAAAGAAAATTTTCGCGCGAAGTACTGATAGGTTTCTTCGATCCCCTTGGGGTTTTTAAAACGCAGGCGCTTTGACAAGACAGCGACGGCGCGCTCCTTGTTGGTCATGAACTGGTAGGTACCTTCGGCGTAGGCTTGTTGAAAGCGCTTTACCGTGTCGCGATTCTTTTCAGCGAAGGAACGGCGAACCACCATGACGTTCATCGGAAAGGAGGCTTCTTTCATTTCACTCATCTCGGCCAATGAATGCATGCCCACGCGAATTGCTTCATTGATGTCGGGATAGGTGAGCACGGTGGCATCGATGGCCTTGGCCGACAGGGCGACGATGCGCGCCATCGAGTCTCCGGCGGGAAAGATCGTCACCGACGAGCGCGGCACGTTCCAAGCCCGAAGCGCGAGAATCGTCGCCGTCTCGGTGGCGCCGCCGACGGCGAGAATGCCGATCTTCTTGCCGACCAAATCCTCCGGCTTGCGAATCTCTTTCTGCGCCATGAAGCTGTAGGGAAATGAATTGAGCGAGCCGGAAATCATCACCATGTCGGCGCCCTGGTTGATCGCGTTGATGGCCGTCGCTGCGTCGACCTGGGCGAAGTTTATGCTGCCGCCCTGCAGAGCCTGGATCTGGCGCACCGAGCCCGGCACTAGAATAACGTCGCCTTTAAAGCCGTACTTGTCGAAGAGCCCGAGATCTTTGGGCGCCCACACCGGCGCTTGAAAGCCGCCGAAGCCGGCGTAGGCGACCAGGTGAGTTTCCTGAGCGAGTAATGTTGCCGGTAAGAGGAGCAGAAGAAGTAACGTAAGTACCGATTTACCGAACATCGAGCGGGGCCTCCTATTAGCGGAGCAGTGAAATTTGGCGAAGCCTGTATTTTCCTTTCCAGCGGCTCAAGACCTTGGACAACCGGCGATCACGTCCAGCCCCTTGTCCAACGCTCACCGCGTTTAACTTTGTCGGCGTAGTAATTCCAATCGGCCGAGTGAAACATCTCATCGCGGGGGCGGCGGAATAGTTTTTTTCTGCTGGTGGTTTGATCGTCGAGGGCATCGGGCGTCGGGCCCTGGTAGCCATGCAATCGGGCGACGGCCATGATCTTGGCCGTGCGCTCCATGTAAAGCGCCGCCATGCACGCGTCGTCGATGGTCTCGCCCACTGTGACAATGCCATGGCCTTTGATCATGACCGCCGAAGCGTTGCCCAGAGTTTTGGCGACCGCCGCGCCCTCATCGGGATCGAGAATGTAAATGGGGCGAGGAAAAATCGGCGTGCCGCCTTTGAAGCGCGACGATTGCATATGCACCCAATCGACGGGTGTGTCCGCCAGGCTGAGCGCGATGCACATGGCGGGATGGCAGTGCACGGCGGCGTTGACGTCGGGGCGCGCCTTGAAGATTTCCGTGTAGATGACGGATTCGCGCGGGATCGTTCCGGGTCCTGAGAGCTTAGTTAGGGAATAGTCGAAATGCACCAGCCATTGTTTCTTGCCTCGTTCGGGACGGCGAAACATTCGCACGGCGATGCCGCGGTTGTCGGGCAGGCGTACGCCGACATGGCCCCATATATCACCGATCTCCCATTCCAGTATTTCCGCGGCGATGTTGAGCTCGTTTTCGTATTGTTTGATCAACCGGTTCCATCCTGCCGCCCGGCGCGGGTTTTTGCCATTTTTCATTCTCACTCACCTCGCTACGTCATAGATTCTCAGGATGCGGCCTTCTGCCGCGCTGCGAAAGACGCCGGATTGTCTATCTGCGCCGATTCGGTCATATAGTCGAAGTGCTGGCGCCAAGTCACATTGTGCGGCAAGAGATAAGCGAAACAATCGATGTGCGGAAACCAGTTGCGCTCCGCGGCGCGCACGAGATGCGGCGGTTCTTTGCCGCTTTGCAGATCCTTGACCGCGGTAAGCAGGAATTTGCGCACGGCGATAACGGCTTTGTCGCTGACGCCGAGGTGTTCCTTGCTGCGATCGAAAATCGCCCCCATGCTTTCCGTCGCGCATGCATCGTGGTTGAGAAAATCTTCGATGCCGGTGAAGTTGACGGTTTTCTGCATTTGCCGGTCCTGCAGATAATTGTTGCGCGCGTTGCGAATCCGCGTGTAGTCGGGCTTGATCTGCCTGCGCCGGTGCACCTCTTCGTCGCGCACGGCGCGGTCGCGTCGGAAGCCGATGTCGTAGCGCCAGCAATGGGTATCGTCGGCCGGCACGTAGGTATGAATCTCATAGCCCTCGAGTTCGTTTGTCGGCCTGCCGGCCGGCACGCAGCCGTACACGGGCATCACGAAGGCGGAGAATCTCACATAGTGCTGGTTGTCGGCGGCGTTGCGCGTGGCGATGAGGCGCACGCCGAAGTCGGTGTCTTCGGTTTCATAGAACGGCGCCGTGTCGCTCTTGTAAAGGGCTTGATTGCGCTCGTTGGTAAACGCGCGATGAAGAAAAGACAGATGGGACGAATCGCACTCGCCTTCAAGACCCTGGAGGTAATTGCATTCGAGCAAGCACTTGGTCACATACGTGAACTCGAGCGGCACCTGCGTCCACTCGTAGTCGGGAAACAGCGGCATTTTCTCGCGCGGGCCGAGATAGCCGTAGACAATGCCGTTCGCCTCGTGGGTCGGGTAGGCCGGATGCCGGAGCTTTTTTCCGAAGTCGCTGCCGGCGGGTTCCGCCGGCGTGTCGACCACGTTGCCCTCGATGTCATATTTCCAGCCGTGGTAAACGCAGCGCAGGCCGCACTCTTCGTTGCGCCCGAAGAATAGCGAAGTGCCGCGATGGGCGCAGCGCTCGCCGATGAGACCGATCCGTCCCTGCGTGT
Source organism: uncultured Pseudomonadota bacterium (assembly GCA_946478635.1). Next base: position 304 of record CAMLCX010000432.1, on the reverse strand, counting down.
CGCGAAAGGCTACCAGATCTTCGCCCAAAAGCCTGACCCGCGCCGGCGGACAGTCGGGGGCGGGAATTTCCTCCGAGAGCAGCGCCGGAACCCAGTAGCGCCGGATCAAGTCGCCCATGGGGGTGCCCGGATTAGTTTGGGTGACTAGTTCGTTGTCTTCTATCGAGAGCATCAAATTCTCCTACTTCATCGTTCAAAACGTTCGAGTAGTTCAAAACGTTCAAGCCGTCAGATTCAATCAGGTGTCAAGAGTGCTGCCCGCGAAGATGTCGCTGGTCGACGGCGCCGATCGGATCATTCCTTG
>CAMLCX010000431.1 GCA_946478635.1 uncultured Pseudomonadota bacterium | reverse complement strand
AGCATCGACGCGGTGAGCGACCGGGATTTTCTCTTGGAATTTTTGGCCGGGGCGTCTATCCTCTTCGTCCATCTGAGCCGGCTCGCCGAGGAGCTCGTGCTGTGGTCGAGCCAGGAGTTTGGCTTCATCGAATTGCCGGAGGCGTATTGCACGGGAAGCTCGATGATGCCGCAGAAAAAAAATCCCGATGTGCCGGAGCTCATTCGCGGTAAAACGGGGCGGGTGTTCGGGCACTTGCACGCGTTGCTGACGATCATGAAAGGATTGCCGCTCGCCTACAACCGGGACTTGCAGGAAGATAAAGTTCCGCTTTTTGATACCGTCGACACTGTCGAGGCTAGCCTCAAAATCATGAGCGAGGTCATCGCCGGCATGAAAGTTCGCCGCGAGCGTATGTTAGCCGCCGTCCGGGACGGCTATATGAACGCGACCGACCTGGCGGATTATCTGGTTGAACGCGGTGTGGCGTTTCGCGCGGCGCACGAAGTCGCCGGCAAGGTGGTGCAATATTGTGTCGGCGAGAAAAAGCGCATCGAAGATTTGTCCCTGGCTGAACTCCGGCGGTTTTCCAGCAAGTTTGAAAAGAATGTTTATCGGTATATTTCAGTGGAAGCGGTGATTGGCCGGCGCCGGGCGTTGGGCGGCACGGCACGGCAAAACGTGGTGCGCCGGCTGAAAGAACTGAGGTTTTAAATGAAACGATTCTTCGTGCTTGCGTTGATGATAATAGTGGTCGGAGTGGGCTGCGGCAAAAAGGGTGACCCGCGGGCTCCGGAGCTTGCCACTCCTAAAACCATTGCTAATCTGACGGCGCGGTCCGGCCCGAGTGGCATCATACTCACCTGGAGCCGGCCCACTGAATATGTTGACGGCACGGCGCTCAAGGATCTTGCGAGCTTTGTCATTTTTCGCAAAGAAGTCTCGCAAAACTGTCCGGATTGTCCGGTGCCTTATCGGCAGTTGACGACTGTCAATGTGGAAGACCGGGGCAAATTCGCGCAACAGAAACAGTATCGTTATGACGATCAAGAGGTGCGGCCCAAAGCGATTTACCGCTATCGCGTTTCGTCGCAGCTCTTTGACGGCTCCCTAAGCGCGCCGTCCAATGAAGTAGAAGTCACTAGGAGTGATAAATGAACCATTTTGAATATCGCAACGGCGAGATGTTCGCGGAAGAGGTGCCGCTGAAGCGTATCGCTCAGGAGGTCGGGACGCCGGCGTACATTTATAGCCTGGCTACGCTCAAGCGCCACTTTCAGGTCTTCGATCGGGCCTTTGCAAAGGTTCCGCATATCGTGTGCTTTTCAGTGAAAGCGAATTCCAATCTCGCGTTGCTGCGGGCGTTTGCCAAACAGGGGAGCGGTTTCGATATCGTTTCCGGCGGCGAACTCTTTCGCGCGCTCAAGGCGGGCGGCGATCCAAAAAAGATCGTTTTCTCCGGTGTCGGCAAAAAGAAACAAGAGATCGAGGATGCGCTTAACGCAGGGATCCTAATGTTCAACGTCGAATCCGACGAAGAATTAACGACGCTCAATGAAATCGCCGCTGGGGTTGGCAAGAAAGCGCCGATCAGTTTGCGCGTCAACCCCGATGTCGACCCGCAGACCCATCCTTACATTTCCACCGGCATGAAGAAGGCCAAGTTCGGCGTCGATATTACAAAATCTCTGGAGACTTACAAAAAGGCGGTGTCATTGCGCAACATTGACGTCGTCGGCGTGGACTGCCACATCGGCTCCCAGCTGACCTCGCTCACCCCTTTCGTCGACGCGTTGGCCAAGGTGCGCGAGTATCTGGATCGCGTGCTGGCCGGCGAGATGAAAAAAGAGGGCGCGCAGATTCGCTACCTCGATCTCGGCGGCGGCCTGGGCATCCAATACGACGACGAGACGCCGCCTCTGCCCGACGATTATGCCAAGGTCATCATCGAAGGCTTGCAGGGTCTGGAGGTTATCTTAATATTGGAGCCGGGCCGGGTGATCGTCGGCAACGCCGGGATTCTTCTCACTGAAGTTCAATACCTCAAGGAGACCGACACGAAAAAATTCGTCATCGTCGATGCTGGGATGAACGATTTGATCCGCCCGGCGCTTTACGGGTCGTACCAGGCCATTCGGCCGGTGGTCGAAAGCAAGTCGGAACCGATCGTCGCCGATGTGGTCGGGCCGATCTGCGAGAGCGGTGATTTTTTCGCCAAGGATCGGGAGATCGCCCGCCCGCGACGCGGCGACTTGCTCGCGGTCATGAGCGCCGGCGCCTATGGTTTTACCATGGCATCGAACTATAATTCTCATCCCAAGCCGCCGGAGGTGCTGGTGGACGGTGATCGCTATCATGTCGTGCGCAGGCGCGAGACGATGGAGGATCTGATCAACGGCGAGGTGATCCCGGCGTCGTTGCAATAATTCAATATCGCGTAGGGGCGCATGGCATGCGCCCTCTGAAGAATTTAGGTCCATGGAACTCGAATTTACCAAGATGCATGGCGCGGGCAACGATTTCATCTTTATCGATTGCTTGAAGAACAACGTCGCCCATTTGGCTGCGATCGCCCAAAAACTCTGCGATCGCCGTTTCGGCATCGGCGCCGATCAGTTGTTGACGATTCATCCATCCAAAGTTGCCGATTTCAAGATGGAGATTTATAACGCCGACGGCAGCCAGGTGGAGATGTGCGGCAACGGCATTCGCTGTTTCGCCAAGTATGTTTACAATCACGGCATCACAACCAAGCGAGCACTCGAAGTCGAGACCCTCGCGGGAATCATCCGGCCGCGCATCGTCGGCGAGCTGGTCGAAGTCGATATGGGCGAGCCGATTCTCGAAGGGCGAAAAATTCCGGTGGATGCCGACGGCGAGATCAAAGACCGGCCGCTGACGGTGGAGGGCAGGACCTACGAGGTCACTTGCGTGTCGATGGGCAATCCTCACTGCGTGCTCTATCTCGACGACATCGATGCGCTCGATCTCGAGAAAATCGGGCCGCGCTTCGAGCACCACCCCTTTTTCCCAAAGCGGGTAAACACCGAGTTCATCAAGATCATCAGCCCATCGGAAGTCAAAATGCGCGTCTGGGAACGCGGCGCGGGCGAGACCTGGGCGTGCGGCACGGGGGCCAGCGCGGCTGGGGTCGCGGGAGTCATGACCGGTCGCACCGAGCGCACGATCACGATTCATTTAAAAGGCGGCGATCTGTTGATTGAATGGCGCGACAATAACCGCGTTTACATGACGGGCGGCGCGGAAGAAGTGTTTCACGGCATGGTCACGGTTTAACTTGACGGTTCTCGCTTAACGCCGGCGGAACGGAGTAGATCGATGCGTCCTGGCAAAAAGCGCTTCTGCTATTTTGTCTACGCTATTTTGGGATGGGGCACGATACTCACCGGGTGCACGACCGTCCCGCTAGCATTCACGATTTCGTCAACCACCGAGGCATCCGATCCTCCGCCCTATGGAAACAAAGATTACGCTCGAACTCTGACTGCTATCGCGTCGGTGATGTCGCGTGATTTTATGTTGCCTGTCGTCGATGTAGCGGTGACCGTGTACCCGTCGAAAGCGTCCTATGAATCCGGGGTGGTCGCGCAGGTCGTGCGGGAGAGAGAGCGGCTGCGACGGCAACTCGGACCCAGTGCCAAGCTACTGTCGGAGGAGGAGTTTGCTGACGCCGGGCGTAGATTAGCGGTCAGTTCCGACGCGGTCGGAAACTATAGGGAAGTAATCGTTAATGATTCTCATGCATCTAAGTACGTCTGGCAAGAATGGGTTCGGCTCTTGGCTCACGAATTGACTCACAGCGCGAAAAAAGAGCTGATCAACGGCCGGCCCAGCGGCTCGGATCAATGGCTTCGTGAAGGGTTTGCCGAGTGGATTGGTTATAAAGTCGCCGATAAGTTTGGCGCCGAAAATTTTGCAAAGAGCCGGCAACGCATTTTGGATCTCATTGCGACGGCGAGCTCTTATCAGACTTTTCCTAACTTGAATCAACTGGCGAGGAACTCCGACTGGATTACTTGGTTTCGAACCTTAAGTTATGCAGGCACTTACGGACAGGCATTAATTGCGGTGGACGTTTTGATCGAGGACAAGGGAATCGAAGCGATGGTCGACTACTTTCGCCGTTTTGGCAAGTTAAACAATCGCGAAAGAAATTTTTCGGCCGCTTTCGGCGAGACTTTATCAAGCTTCGACGAGAGATTTAGCAGGCACCTCGGGATTCTTATCGGCAGATCGCGGCTTGGGCTCACTCAGTAAAGGAGCAATATGATATTTACGGGCTCAATGGTGGCACTGGTGACGCCGTTCAAGGACGGCGGGGTCGATTGGAAAAGTCTCGACGGCTTGATCGATTTTCATCTGCAAAACGGCACCCATGGCATTGTGCCGTGCGGCACCACCGGTGAGTCGGCGACTCTCAGCCATAAGGAACACGACGAAGTCATCCGCGCGGTCATCAAAACCGTGAACAAACGCGTACCCGTGATCGCCGGAACCGGTTCCAATTCGACAGAAGAGGCTGTGCGTCTCACCCGCGAGGCCGAGAAGTCCGGCGCCGACGGCGCGCTGATGATTTCTCCCTATTACAA
>CAMLCX010000430.1 GCA_946478635.1 uncultured Pseudomonadota bacterium | reverse complement strand
ACTAGAGATTGTAGCGCATAGCGCCTACAACTTGAACAAGCCCGCCGCGGTTTTCCCTAGCATCGCCGTCTTTTCGCCGTCGGAGCAGGGCGCCTGGCGGACCATGTTGATCGATTCGACCAGATTTGCCGCGGTCTTGCATTCGAGCGGATAGTCGCTGCCAAACATAATACGGTCCGGAGTCGTGATATTAAATGCGGCGGCCATAGCCGGCAGCCAGGCGCCGGTCCCCGCGGTGTCGAAGTAAAGGCGCTGGAATAATTTCTCGAAGCGCTCCGTGAGCCCGAACTTCTTCTGTTCCGATTGAGTTTTTAGATAGCCCTGCAGTTCGGCGGGAATATCGGCGTCTTCGGTTTCGAAGAAAGCCATCATCCGGCCCTTGAGCGACGACGTGCCGCCGCCAAGATGCGGCATGATGAAGCGCAGCTCCGGATAGCGCGGCAGGACGCTGTTCATCACCCGCACGATCGCCTGGGTGGTTTCGAGCGGTCGGAAGACGCAGCGGTCGAGGTTATAAAGCGTGTCCGAGCCGGTGGGTTTCGACTGTGGATGAATGACGATGGGCAGGTTATTTTTCTGAATGATTTCGAAAAGCGGGTTCATAATCGGGTTGTCAAGCTGGACATCGAGATGGCAGGCGAGGAGTGCCACGGCGCGCAGCCCCAGCTCGTTGATGCCGCGTTCGAGTTCGCGTTTCGCGGCTTCGGGCTCATGAATCGGCAGATGAATACAGCCGCGGAAACGCGCCGGGAATTTCCTTTCGACTTCGGCGATGCCGTCGTTGAGCGCCCGGGCCACTTCGGCGCCCATCACCTGAACTTGATCCGTCAGAATGCAAACGTTGATGCCGGCTTCATCCATGCACTTGATATGCGCTTCGAGATCCTTGCGCGATGGATGCAGTGTCAAGCTAATTTCGTTGGTGACGATGCGCTTGCCGCCCGCCTGGGCCGCGAGGCGGTCGAACAGCATCGGGGGCATGAAATGATGGTGAACATCGACAATAAGTTCGGCTGCGGCCATGGTTCGTGGCACTCCTTACCTAGAATTTTGTGCTTCAAACTACGTTACGAGAGTCGTGACTGCAAGGGCATGTGACGCAGGGCATCACTGAAAACTCCGATCAGCCAAAGCGGTGCGACGAGCGATAGTATGAGGAGCAAAGAAAATGGCCTTGTAGGAACGTAATCGAAAACTTGGCGGCGGATCCGCTAGAAGCGCGTTGATGGAGCTAAACTTCGTTACAAACCGTGTCGAGACTTTCCAGGAACTCGGGGGTTATTTCTTTCAAGGACGAGCAAACCCTCGTGGCCTTGGAGAAATCGTGGTGGCGCGTGTACTGGTTTGGAACGGCGATGCAGCGCATTCCTGCGCGGTGCGCCGCCATGACGCCCTTTTCGGCGTCTTCCAAAACCACGCACTCCGACGGCTTGAGGCCGAGATCGCTCGCTGCCTTGAGAAAAATATCAGGCGCCGGTTTTACTTGCTCGACGTCGAGACCGCTGACGATAACTTCAAAATAGTGCTCGATGCCGAGACCGGTCAACACGCCATCGATCGCATCGCGATACGATGAGGACGCCAGCGCGAATTTCGTTCTGCCGTGCAAGGACTCGAGAAGCTCCAACGCTCCTTCCATGGGACGCAGCGATGAGACCAAAAGATTCAAATAGTGCTGCGCCTTGCGCAAGCGAAGCGCCTGGGGATCGAGCGGCGAACTGCGAAGACTCAGCCAGTCGGCGATACCTTTGCCGAAACGCACCCAGTGCTCAGCATAGTCCGTGTCTCGGAGCTCGACACCGTGCTCTTGCAGCGCCATCTGGTAGGCGCGGCAATGCAGGGATTCGGTGTCGACGAGCAAACCGTCCAAGTCGAATATGAGCGCAGGAATCATGTGAAACAGCTATCAGTGTACGCGGTCTTGCCGTCGTTTTCACCAGCTGGGCACCGGCAGCGCTCGTTATCGAGGGCGCTCAAAAAAAAACCCGGACTCGCTTCAGAGTCCGGGTTTTGAATTAGCGGTTGGTCAACGTTTAGGAGGCTTGCGGTTGCTTGCGAAGGCGCTCGTGCTGCGACCGAACCAATGTCTTCAGCTGGTCCTGTTGCTGGGAGGTTAACACGGCTTTGCCGTTTTCGAGCGCTTCGAGGCGCAGGTAGCGCAGTTCGGAGCGGTACTTCTCGCCTTCCTGGATCTTGGCCTTGATCTGGATCAAATTGGCCGGCGATTGCTGTGTTAAACTCGCGATTTCCTTCTCATTTGCCGTCAATTGCTGATGAATCGGCGTTACCTGGCTGTCATAGTGGCTTTTGATCTTTTCCAGGTTAGCCACTTGATCGCTTGCCAAGTTCAGCTCGGTTTTGTGTTTCAGCGCGATGCTGATGAGCGGCGCACCGACAAATCCCCCCATCATTCGGTCGCCACGCATGGCCGGCCTCTTGCCCGGTGTCGCAGTGTCCTGCGCCGAGGCCATCGGGACATTGACGCCAACGATTGCTGCGAGGGCAAACGCTGCGCCGCCAATAATAAGTTTACGAACTCTGTTCATAGAACCTCCTGTTTAGATTTCAAAGTATTAGACGCCGCGCGAGGCGAAAAGTTTACGGTACGTAAATCCCGTTCAAAGTCGGCCAATTCGGTGGCGCCGTGCATCGATTGGTTGAAGAACCCCGCGCGGACGTTCTCGTGCAACCGGTCTTGTCGGTTTCGGCTTGCAAGTCTGCGGAAGAGTTCATTAGACTCGGTCAAAACCGTATTTTCTAGAAGGAGCGCATTTATGGAGATCGAGAACAGGCTTAAAGAATTAGGCTACGAGTTGCCCAATCCGCCGGTGCCGGCAGCCAACTATATCAGTTGTGTGCGTGTAGGCAATTTATTGTTTATCGGCGGCAACATCGGCCGGATCAACGGCACGCTCAAGTACCGCGGCAAAGTCGGGGCGGGGGTCACGCTCGAGCAGGCTTACGAAGCGGCGCGTAATTGCGCCCTCAATCATCTGGCCACCATGAAGACCGCCCTGGGCGATCTCGACAAGGTCGAGCGCATCGTTAAAGTGCTCAGCTATGTGAACGTCGCGCCGGGGTTCACCGATATGCCCAAAGTCGCCAACGGCGAGTCCGATTTGTTGGTGCAACTTTGGGGAGAGCGCGGCCGGCACACGCGCGCGGCCGTCGGGGTTGCGTCGCTCAGCCAGGATGCGCCGGTGGAAAATGAGATTACCGTCCAGGTGAGGGACTAGCTAGGCCGCCGGGTCGAAAGTCTCAAAGTTGCCTGCAGGAGTCGGAGCGGCGCTGCAGAGAACTACTACTCCCGGTCGCGAAACAAAGCTCCATGCACAATGGCGGTACTGGTGAGAACAACTGCACCAGTGACGATGGCCGCTCCGAAAGGAGCTAGGACGACGATTTGCAAGGCCCCGACCGCCGCGACCGCGAGAACGGCTAAACAAAACCTCGGATAGAATTCCCAGTTGTCTGGGCGGTACCGAGCGGCACGGGACACTATGCGGCGATCGGCTTCGTCAAATGGCGGTCGACCATCACGGACTCGGCACCAGCGAACGATTTTGACGGCTAACCAAATTATTAAAATTAAGACGGGCAGTTCCGACAGAGTGTAACCTAGTTTTTCCACCAGCATGAAAATTGTGTGCTCTTCGAGAGCAACTCCTTTGTAGTCGTATTTTCAGCACCATGCCCCGTCCGGCTTCTTATAAGATCGTCGATATCAAGTCAAAGGCGGGCCGGAGGTACCGACGGTGATCCTTTTAGTCCGGCAAATAAAACCGGATTGTAAGGGGAAGAAATGACTTTTCACTCGAGGCCAAAGGGGGCTTCCGCGCTGCATGCGATCCGCGGCGCGCGAAGGCACAGGCGCCGCGAGCCGGGGTCATCGGAAGGCGGTTAGTGAGACGTGATTCCGTTTGACCCATCTTTCAAGGCGCGCACAACGTCGGCCACGGTGAGGGCCGGTTCGGTCTGATCTTTAAAGCAGGCGAGCCTGGCGCTCACTTCGGCTGCGGCGTGATGAAACCCTGCGGGCAGCCCGGCGCCTTGGAAAGCCTCGGCGATTTCGTTCATCTCGCCGACATAACGCCACATTTTCGGGACCGCGACGGCGGCTGCGCGCACGCATTTTTGCTCGAGGGTTGGCTGTGAGATGCGCCACTCGTCGAGCAGTGCCTGATCGACGCCTTCGTGGCGGGCCAGGGCGCGGATCGCGAGGATGAGCGCATCGGTGCCTTTGCTCCAGGCGGCATAGACGACTTTGAGCGCCGACGCCTCGCCCGCAATCGCGCCGATGCAGCGCGCGTCGAGCATGCTCGCTGAAAACAGCCCGGCAATCGCCTCCGCCTTTTCGCCGGATAAGTAAAGCCGGGTAGTGCCGGCTTTTTTCACGGGCGACCCGATGATGCCGCCGTCGACAAAGCTTGCGCCGGCTTGCGCAACGATGCGGCCGATGGCTTCGGCGGTGGCGCGGGAAACCGCGTTGGCGTCGACGTAAATGCCTGTGAATTTTTGCGCAGCCACTTGAGTGGCGACTTCGGTGGCGAACTCCGAGATCGGAAGAGCGTCGTGTAGGGAAAGAGTGTAGATCTCGGTGGT
>CAMLCX010000429.1 GCA_946478635.1 uncultured Pseudomonadota bacterium | reverse complement strand
CGGCGGTTAACACGGGTAGACCTCAGCGAATCCAAAACATGACGCTGCGCAAACAACTTGTTGTTCTAACCACGGCCACCTGTCTGCCGATTCTGGCATTTGCGGCAATCCTGATATTTTTATTGAACCGGCATTTGATCGACGTCGAGCAGCAACGCCTGACGTATATCGTCCAGGATCTCGCCGCAGACATCGATCGCGAGATCGGTGGCGCGATTCGAACCCTGGAAGTTCTCGCAACCTCGGCGCCTCTCGGAACTGGCAATATCGAGCGGTTTCACGATCAATCCCTGCGCGCGATAACCGCGCTCCAACCTTGGGAGGCGATCGTTCTCGTGGACCCTTCCGGACAACAAGTCGACAATACTCGCAGACCTTTGGGTTCGGATCTTCCCATGACCGGCACTCCCGAGTTCAACGAGGCGATCGTTAAAACCCGCCGGCTGGCTGTCTCCAATCTATTTTCCGGAGGCGTGGTCAAGACTCCGGTGATCGCCGTTGGCGTGCCGGTCATTCGCGACGGCCGAGTGCTATACACTCTGACGGCGAGCGCGGCGCCAAGCTTTTTGACCGAGTTACTCAAAAAACGAAATCTCCCCGCCGGCTGGCTGGCAGCGGTCATCGATCGAAATCAGATCATCATCGCCCGGACCCCGGATATCGATAAATATATCGGCCTTTCGGCGTTTCCCATACTCTCCGCTAAAAGCAAAGAGGCGTCTCAGGGATCGTTCCAAGGCGTCACGCGGGAAGGCATCGACGTTTCCACGGCCTATCAGCGCTCCGAACTCACCGGCTGGACCGTAGCCGTCGGCATACCGACGGCGCTGCTCCACGCGCCGCAGCGCCGCTTTATTATGTTGTTGTCCGTCGGAGGAGTCCTGTTGCTTTTGTTTGGCTTTGCGCTGGCCGTTTATTTCGGACGGCGGATCACCACCGCCATCGCCGCCTTAGCCGATGGCACCGAAGCGCTCGGCCGGGGCGAAACGCTCCCGCCATTACAAACTCCGATCGAGGACGTCAATCGCGTGGCGCAAGTCATGGAACAGGCCGGCGCCAAGCGCCAACAGTTCGAAGAAGCGCTGCGCAAAAGCGAGGCAAACCTGGCGGCGGCACAGGCGCGGGCAAAATTGGGCAGCTGGGAAAAGAATCTCGCTGCCGAGACCGGCTGGTGGTCGGCCGAGATGTATCGATTATTCGAGCGCGAGCCGGCGCGCGGCGTGCCGACCCTGGCGGAGTTTTTGGAAGTGATTCATCCCGAGGACCGCGTCGTTGTCCAGGAAGCCCAGGCGCGGGCGTTCCAAGCCGGCGATGACTTCAGCATCGAGATGCGCAGCAACCCGGCGCGCGGCCCCGAGCGCCATTTCAACGTCTTGATAAACGCGATCCGAAATCAGGATGGCCGGGTGGAGCAACTGTCCGGCACGGTCCAGGACATCACCGAGCGCAAGCGGAGCACGGCTGCGGTCGAGGCCAGCGAGCGCAGGTATGCCTGGTTGTTTGAGCATATGCTCGTGGGATTTGCCCAGTGCGAAATGATCCTCGAGAACAACGTGCCGGTGGATTTCGTCTATATCAAGGTCAATCCCGCATTCGAGGTGCTCACCGGCCTGAAGAACGTCGTGGGGAGAAAACTCAGCGAGGTCATCCCGTCCCTACGGGAAACCAATCCGGAGGTGTTCGAGGCCTACAAGCGGGTATCCTCGGGCGGCGGCTCTGAACGGCTCGAAGTCTACATGCGCGCGCTCGACATCTGGTTCTTGATTTTCGCTTACGGCATCGACAAGAACAGCTTCATTGCCATCTTCGACAACATCACGGAGCGCAAGCACGCCGAGGAAGCGCTTAGGAAATCTCATGAAGATCTCGAGGTGAGAGTCGCGGAGCGGACCCGCGAACTTTTGGATGCCAATGTCAAACTTCAAGACCTTGACCGGCTCAAATCGCAATTTCTCGCCAACATGTCGCATGAATTGCGCACGCCACTCAACGCGATCATTGGCTTCAGCGAGCTCATGCACGACGACAAGGCCGGCGGGCCCATGTCCGCCGAACAGAAAGAATATCTGAGCGATATCCTGAACAGCGGCAGGCATCTGTTGCACTTGATCGATGATGTCCTGGATCTATCCAAGGTCGAAGCCGGCCGGATGGAAGTGCTCAACGGCACATTTTCCATCGATGAGATCATCATCGAGGTGGTGCATAATATCGCGCCGGCGATGTCCGCCAAAAATCTCCGGCTCACCCGCGCGGTGCCGGAGGATCTTGAACCGATCACCACCGACAGGCGAAAGTTTTTGCAAATAGTTTTGAATCTGGCGAGCAACGCGGTGAAATTTACCGATCGCGGCGAAATCGCCATCCGCTGCGAGCGGGTTTCGGACAGCCTGCGCGTCAGCGTGTCAGACACGGGCATCGGCATCAAACCGCAGGACCTGCCCCTTCTGTTCCAACCGTTCTCCCAGATTGACGACAGCTTACGGAAGCGCCATTTCGGAACCGGACTCGGCCTTTACCTTTCTGAGACATTGGCCCATCTTCTCGGCGGCAAGATTACGGTCGAAAGCGAGTACGGCAAGGGTTCAACGTTTACCTTGACTTTGCCAATGACGAGACCACCGCAATCGCCAACCGTGACCCCTTGAGTCGATACATGTCATCCGGATTCATGCCTCAGCAGTTTTCTTTCGCAACAGGCGGGTCACGGCCATGATGAAAACTCCCGTAAGGGCAAGGTTCAGCGCCAAACTGAGCGCGCCGATGGCCATGCCTTGCTGGACCGCGGGCGAGTCGAGGAGATTCTGCTGGCGGAAGATTTCGAGCGACACCAGAAGAACGCCGATACCGACCTCGCCGCGCGGGAACATGCCAACGCTGAGGGCTAGCCGTTCGCGCGGGCTGGCTTCGTCTCTGTACGCCATCATCGGCACGCACTTGCCGATGTTGCTCACGATCGTGATGAGAATCACATGGCCGAGCACCGCTACGATGCCCATGCCGCCTAATTGAATTGGCGGTAACGCCATACCCGCAAGCAACATGAAACCGCCCTTGATGGCCCAGTCCAAGACCGCCTCGGCTGCCGGTTGGTGAATACTCGTTCGACAGCTTTTCTCGGCGTATTCCGCCGAACCGTGCAGATGATCGGACTTGATCACGCAGCCGAGTGCAAACGCCGGCACCAAAACTTCCAGGTGTAGATCGGTCACATAGTCAAAGGCGTAGGTCAGGAACCAAACGACTAGCGCGTAGACTGCGGTCCAGCCGTTGCTCGTTGGCACACGCAAGCCGTGGATGCAGAAGTAGGCGGCCGCCAAGCACATCAAGACGGCCACAACCAGGATCAGCAGTTTGGGTTCAAAGCCGATGAGCATCATCTTGAGCGGAATCATCAGCAGCACAGTGTCCAGGTCGTCGAAGATCGCCAGCACGCGCGCCTTCTTGTAAACCCACGTTGCGGCGAGCCCCGCGGCGGCGAGCATGGTAAACAAAATCCCCGCCGAGGTCGGCGAGGCAAAACGGCCGACCAGCAACGACTCCTTGAAACCCAGGCTGAAAAACCACCACAAATAAAGCGCCGCACACAGCCACGGCACCGCGGCGGCGGCCATGGCGATGCCGTAATCGACGGCATAGGCGCTCAAGCGAGATTTATCGATGTGGAATTCCATGCCGACCTCAATCATGATGTAGGCAAGGAAAATCATCGTGAGCGTGGCAATCGCCGCATTGAACGATTGGACAATGGCCAGCTGGGACAACCCCATGCCGCCAACCAACAGAAGACTGTAAATAATCACTCGCCGCATGAAGATACTCCATGGCTGCGCCCCCACGCGTGGGAGCGCGCAACTTCGAACAGTCGCCGAACACGATCGGAGACCAGTGCCCGTGGTCAAAACCACTGACACGGCAGTCGGACGATCCAAATGTTTGAGTCTAAGAGACGGACGCTTTTAGCGCCGGAAAAACGGGCGGCGAGCGACTGATGTCGCCGGCGACGTTGGGCCAGCGACGGAGGTTTTGCTTGAAGTCGAACAACAGGAAAGATGCATGGATCGGCGGCGCCTGCTCGGGAAATAATCCGATTTGCGGTAGCGCCGGCGCGAAACCTTGCTGGCGATCCAGGGCTTTGAGCGTCTTGTAAACGACTGAACCGGCATCGACGCCCAGGTTTACCGCAGGACTGTCGATGGTGCCAAGAGCAACCCAAAGGAGAATCAGCGCTTGAAGAACCCGTGCGACCGTCCGGTTTCCCCGGCGTTGATTTCTGTCGTATATAGGGAGAGTCCTCATTAAAGGATAACGTACGTCATTTGCTAACCCATGCCTGGCTGCAAAGCAACTAGTGTAGTGTCTCACTCTGTTGGTACTTTATTCGGCGTATAGTTTCCGCCAGACTTAGCATGGCCGAGTTGCAATCGAACCTCGGAATATCTCGCGCAAAGCATGTCCTGAGCGACGTCGAAGGGGCGCCAAGGCCGGAAAGTTCGGAGAAAAACAGTGCATAACTTTTCCCAAAGAATTCATCTCTTCCCTCGGAACTTGGCGTGCTTTGCGCCTTGGCGAGAATCTATTCCTCCTCTGTTCGAAAATTCGCAATCATAAG
>CAMLCX010000428.1 GCA_946478635.1 uncultured Pseudomonadota bacterium | reverse complement strand
TGAATATTCGAGTCCGGTCGTAATTTCTTGCCATCGTAAGTTTCCCAGTGCGTGAATGCGGCCGAGCTGCGCCGTGGTTTCGCCTTTGGCCAGCTGCGCGCATGGCCGATGGGCACCACCCATAGAAGACGCAATTCCTGCGGCACTTTAAACATCTGCCTCAATTCCGGCTCGACTTCCTCGCGCACCGACACCCACACCGTGCCGAGGTTCATGCTCGCCGCCGCCAGCATCATCTGCTGCACGGCGTTGGCGATGCTCGCCTGGAACAGTTTTTCCCGGTCGGCGGCCTGGCGCGTCGTTAGATAAACTTGCTTCGTGCGCGCATCGCCGCAAACCAGCACGAGCACGCTGACATCACCGACGTAATCTTTCTTGAGCCCTTTGTAATGCACCGGATCTTCGAGTTTCCGCTGCTTCCATTCGTTGGAATAGATTTCGCGGACGCGCTTCATTTTTTTGCGATCGCGCGTAACGACAAATTCCCAGGGTTGGGTGTTGGCGCCCGAAGGCGCCCAACGGGCGGCTTCCAGGATAGTCTCGAGCTGGCGATCGGTGACTTTGCCGGTTTTGTAAACCCGGACACTACGCCGATGCTGCATGATCTTTAAAAGTTCATCCGGTTTCATCATGGTTGTTCCTTTATCCGCCGCATTAAGAGGTATCGCACGCAGGTCCGCCGGGCAAGAATTCGTTTGACTCAGGATGGGCGAATCGGTAGTTATGCCTTGGTTTTGGCTGGTGCGGCAAAAGAATTAGAGCAAGTCCGAGGGGGTCGCCGTAGCGAAATGCGCCCTCACCTCAGTCCTCTCCCAGAGGGAGAGGAGGCAACCGCGGAAGTCAGTAAGACCCGCCGGCCCGCCGGACAGAGCGCTTTTAGCAGTTCTCAAATCAAGCCGCCGGATCTTCCGGAGCACATGACCTGGCTAAGTCGCAATGATTTCCATCCGCAAACTCGGCAAGTCATTCACCGTTACTGACGGAAAGGTCGCGGCGCTCAAGACGCTCGACTTGGAGGTTGGCGAGGGTGACTTCTTCGTCATCGTCGGTGCCAGCGGTTCGGGTAAAACCACCTTGTTGCGCTGCGTCGCGGGACTGGAGACGCCCGACTGCGGTGAGATCCGTATCGCCGGGCGACCGGTGTTCTCCGACGATCCGCCGACGTGGATCCCTCCCCAGGAACGCAACTTCGGCATGGTCTTTCAATCCTACGCGGTTTGGCCCCATCTCACAGTTTTCGAAAATGTCGCGCTGCCGCTACGGGAGGGCACCCATCGGATTCCCCGCAGGGAGGTCAATGCCAGGGTGCTTGAGGCGCTGTGCATGGTGCAGCTCGATGAGCAAAAAGACCGCTCGGCTACGCTTCTGAGCGGCGGTCAGCAGCAGCGCGTCGCGTTGGCGCGCGCCATCGCGGTCAATCCACGGGTGCTGTTAATGGACGAGCCGCTCAGCAACCTTGACGCTCGATTGCGCGAGGAGGTGCGCGGCAAGATTCGTGATCTCGCCAAACAACTCGGCGCCACCGTTCTCTACGTCACCCACGACCAGATCGAAGCGATGGCCATGGCCGACAAGATCGCCATCATGAGTTTTGGCAAGCTACTTCAATCCGGCGATCCTATGGATCTGTACCGTCGTCCTAACTGCGCCGAGGTCGCCGACTTTTTCGGCTCCGTTAACTGGCTCAACGGCACGGTGGTCGGACCGAAGGCTGTCGAGACCAAAATCGGCCGGTTGGAAGTGTGCCTGCGCGGTGATCTTGGACCGAGCGTTCTTATCGGCTTTAGACCGGAATCTTTACAGGTTGTCGATGCCGTGAACCCCGCCGGTCACAGCACCCTTGAGGCGGTGCTTCGATCGAGCACTTTTCTCGGCGATCAATTCATCTATGAAGCCGCCATCAAAGATTCGCTGCTGATGGGCAAGAGCCGCCTGATGCCAATGCGCAATGACTGCCGGCTGCAACTCTATGTGGATCCCGGGGAGATCATGGTGTTCCCGCGGTCGGAGAGCAAGGATGGTATCTTGGCGTCGGAAGCAACGGAGCTGATAAAAAAGTGATGATCCAATTATTGCCGGCAAATTTAGGCAGTGGTTCAGATTCAATCTGCCATGAGTGTTAACGGAAAAAAAAGATTCCTCGCTACCGCTCGGAATGACAACTAAAAAAAGCCATTTGTCATCTCGAATGAAGTGAGAGATCTTTCCCGAAACGGAACTACCCAAATTCCTGAGAGGTTGACGATGGAAGCCGTACTGAGAATGCCCCGTCTGATCGCGATTCGCTTGCGCGCGTCGCCATTGTTGTTGACGCTGGCCGTGCTGCCGATGCTGGTCATCCTCATTTTGGTCGTCGCGCTCATCTGGATCAGTTTTCAGACCGGCGTCGTCGGCACGCCCAAGGCGATCTACACGCTAAAAAATTACACGGAAATTCTCGGTGATCCGTTTGTGCTCAAAGTTCTTTGGAACACGCTCATTTTCACATTGGCGACGACCTTTACCGCGCTCGCTGTCGGGTTGCCCATCGCTTGGATGACGGAGCGGACCACGTTGCCGGGTAAAGGTTTGGTTTACACAATCATGACTTTGGGACTGCTCATCCCCGGAATCTATACCGCGATGGGCTGGACTTTTATCGCCCACCCGCGCATCGGTTTTTTGAACCGCTGGCTTATGGAACTGTTCGCTCTCGATCAAGGTCCGATCAATATCGCCACGCCGGTGGGGATGGGATTCGTGCAAGGCCTCAACCTCACGGCCTTGGCCTTCATCCTGACCGCGCAGATGTTTCGCGCGATGAATCCGTCTCTTGAGGAGGCCGCCAAAATTCACGGCATGAGCTTCACCGGCACCATGCGGCGCATCACGCTGCCCCTGGCGTTTCCCGCCATATTGGCGGCTTTTATCTACATGCTGACGATCGGCATCGCGACTTTCGATGTTCCGGCGATTATCGGTCTCGGCAATCGCATCTACATGCTCAGCACTTATGTTTATTTGAAAGCCAACCCGCCGGACAGCGGTTTGCCGCAGCACGGGGTGACCGCCGCGTTGGGAACGGTGATGATACTCTTGGCCCTGTTACTGACCTGGTGGTACAGCCAGGTACTGCGGCAGGGACATCGCTACGAAGTGGTGACGGGAAAGGGCTATCGGCCTGCTCTACTGAACCTCGGCCACTGGTCGGTGCTCGCCTGGGTCCTCATTGCGTTTTATTTCCTTGCCACCAAGTTGATTCCGCTGTTGCTGATCGCCTACGCGGCGTTCACGCCGTATCTGGCGCCGCCATCGTGGGAAATGCTCGGCAAACTTTCCCTCGCGGGATTCTACAAGCTCAATTGGGATCTGTTCTGGCGCGGACTTTACAATACGGTCCTGCTGGTGATCTCGGTGCCGCTCATCACGTTGCTCCTCGCCTTCTGCATCTCCTGGCTGATCGTGCGCTCGCGCAGCCGAATGCGCTACGTCCTGGAATTCGGCGCTTTCTTGCCGCACGCGCTGCCCGAAGTAATCATGGCCATCGGCGCGCTGCTGCTCGCGCTCTTTGTGCTGCCCAAGTTCATACCCCTGTATGGTTCGGTGTGGCTGATCGCCATCGTCTACGTCATTTCGCGCCTCGCCTTTGCTACGCGGGCGCTCAACAGTTCGCTGTTGCAAATTCACAAGGAATTGGAAGAAGCCGCCTATACCGCCGGACTGTCGCCGGTACGGACTTCGTGGCGCATTCTTGTGCCGCTCCTGCGGCCGACCCTCATGTCCGTGTGGATCTGGTCGGCGATTTTGGTTTACCGTGAGCTCACGGTGGCGGTGTTCCTGATCAGTCAGGAAAGCATCACTTTGCCGGCGGTGATCTGGAGTTACTGGTTTTCCGGCGCCATCAATCAAGCGGCGGCGGTGACACTTCTCATGACCCTCGTTTTGACCCCGCTCATATTGGTTTTTTGGTGGTTCGGGCGTCGCCAGCTCATGCCGGAGTCATGACCAACGAGAAAATTTAGCGAGCGAAACTTATAGCGGCTCGGCAAACCCAAAAGGAGGATACTATGATGCCGGATGGACGGAGAAAAGCAAAAATTTGGTTGGCAGTGATGTTTGCAGGCGCGTCAATTTTCTCTTTGGCGAGCGCCGCAACCGCTGCTGACGCGGGCAAGGGGCCCACGATTGCCGATCTCGTCAGTAAAGCCAAGAAGGAGACGACGTTCAGAGCGCAGTGGGGCGCCGATACGCTCGACGGCGGGCCGGGATTACAAAAAATCATTGCCGCGATGAACAAGAAGTATGGCCTCAATCTCCAGGCTTCGTTTACCCCGGGCTCGAACATGCAAGGGCAGATGGCGAAGATCATCCGCGAATTGGCCGCGGGTCAACCGGCCAGCAGCGATGTTTATTTCGGCAATCCCCAATCGATGCTGCAGGCGATGGAAAACCAGCCATTGATGCCGATGGATTGGCGCGCGTTGGTTGAGCGCAAATTTTTACCGGAGCCCGGATTCGATCCGATTGTGCCGGGTAACATCGGCATCGCCATGGCCTCGACCCTGGTCGGGGTTATCTACAACAGTAATTTAGTCAAGGGAAACGACATTCCGCGCAAGCTCGACGATTTGATGAGCCCCAAGTGGAAAGGCAAGATCGCTTCGACGCC
>CAMLCX010000427.1 GCA_946478635.1 uncultured Pseudomonadota bacterium | reverse complement strand
ATTTCGAGCCCCACTCTCTCGAATAGCACGTCAATATACGATTGGCGCGGTCATGCGCGCATTTGAGTTCCGACGATCTTTAACTACGGCTCAAAGGTGTAGCCTTCTCCGCAGTCGATCTTTAATATGCCGCAAAAGAAATCTCTCACTTCATTGGCTGCCATGAAACTGTAGTCATAGTGTCGTCCGTAACTCGCCCAGATCTCTTCGCCGGGCGCGATGTCGCGGGTTGCCCTGAAGATGACGTACGGATATTCGCAGAGCTGGATCAGAGCGGAGTTTTGGAATCCTGTTTCGATGCCGTTGATTTTCGTCGGCGCAAAATTGATCCGGCTCACGTTAGCGCCGAAGTGTTTGGTATCGAGATAACGATACGGATAAGTTTCCTCCCACGCGCATTCCGGAATGGAGGCCATGTAATAATTGCCTGGCGGATAATCTTCCTCCGTTCTCAGCTGGCCGCCCAATTCACCGATCACTTCGTCCTTTTTGATCGCAACCGCGGCAAACAGGCCATTGCCGCCGCCGGGGATCCTTGACGGCTTGATGACCGTCCGGCGATCCAGATCGGTATTGATCTTGAGCACCGGAACCAATTTGACCGGGTTCTCCTCCGCAGCGGGGAGATCAATCGCTGAAATCGCCAGGGCAATCAAAGACACCACAAACAAGCAAGTTACTTTATTCATGTCCAACCCGCGGATCTGACGCCGGCAGCTTCAAGACTTCTTCATTAGCAACTATGCACGGCTACCTGTTATCAAATTAGCTAGAAAATGACGACCGCGTGGAAAAATGCGGATGATTCGGCAGAATTCAATATGACAATCCAGTGCGTTGACAGATGTTACCGCATACGGTAGCATCATTGGTCGATGGGGAAACTGCGCCGGGGCGGGTACATTTTCGTTTGGTGGTTGGGCGATCACTCACCCAAGCACGTACACGTATACCGGGACCGCAGGTTGGTCGTAAAGTGGGATCTCGACAACGGGAAACCCATGAAGGGAAATGCGTCCAAAAGAATCATAGAGCTAATACAAGAACTCGTCGGAGAGGGACTACTATGAAAATCAGATCTGTTAAAGCTAATAACAAGAAAAGGGTTTTTGAGGTCAAGTTGTTATCAAAGAAGTATTCTTTCCCATACGTCAAGGCAGATCCGGCGCCGAAACCTGATGACCCAATCACGAGAGTATTTGTCGATAAGGAACTTGGCAGCGAGGGCTTTACCTACGAACTGGCATCCGCAAAAACCGGGACCGTCCACGTTGATCAGGTTCTCCACTACAATCAAGACCCCAATTACTTGAGAGATCTTTTGCTTTACAAATTGACGCTCGAAGTGCAAAAACGCGTAGCGGAGAGCCCCCTGGCCAAACGCGAGATTGTTCGGCGGCTCGGCACATCAGCCACCCAGCTGTATCGGCTATTAGATCAAACCAACTACGAAAAATCAGTCGATCAACTCGTTTCGCTGTTGCAAATCTTAGATTGCGACGTGGACTTGGTCGTGCGCGCCAAGAGTGCGTAGTTGCGTACAGCGACAGTATTTCAGCCGCCTTCCTAACGCCAACTGCCTCCACAGCTAAACGCGGAAGTTCATTGCTTCACCCAAGCGCGCGGCTTTAACGCGCTAACTGCTCGCGCAACGCTTTTAACGTCGGTGCAATCGGCATCAACTCGTTCTCCGATAACCGAATTGCCTCTAGCTGTTTGAGGCCGTGACCGGTGAGATTGCAGACGATTCGGTGATAGAGGTACAGCCATCCCGCTCGGCCGGTTGACTGCCATTGTACCCCCTTGTACGCTGTCTCTATGAAGCTCTCAATCAGCGAAGCGCGCAAAAGATTACCGGAATTGGTGCGCCGAGTCCGAAAAGACGTCGGTGCCAAAGTCGAGATTACCGTGCGAGATGAGGTGGTCGCGGAATTGCGCGGGACATTACCGGAACCGGAGCCGGGAGCCGCCGCCAAAAAGCTCTTTCAAGTGATGCGGAAGCTGCCGAAGCACCACGGACGAAAGACCAAAGTCTCCGAGCACGTCAAGCAATATCTGTATGGCTCGGGTGCCAAGAGTCGCTGATGGCGCTCCCAGGCCGTCTGTTCTGTGATACGTCTTTCTTCTACGCCTGCTTCGATCCGCGCGATATCAACCACCAAAAAACTTCCAGCGTCGGTGGAATCGGCGCAAACTCGGCATCTGACAACCGAATGGCCTCCGGCTGTTTGAGGCCGTGAGAGGTGTCAACAATGAACAGTTTCGCCGGGAGTCGCTGTACTTAAATGGTCTCGACGATTTTTAACCGAGCGGCGCGAGTGGCGAGTCTTTTGTCCGCGGTCACCAGTCTAACGTCAAGGGCCGACGCGAGGGCGAGATAACTGGCATCGTACACCGTCAGTCGGTACCGGCCAGCTAAATCGAGACTGGCCCTGTATTCGTCGGCGCCCAGGCTATAAGTCTCGATCCGTAGATCCAAAAAGTTGCCAAAGAGATCGGAGGCGTCATCCGATGTTAGCCTAACTTTTGTAACGAGAACATTGCCGACTTCATAGTTTAACAGCTCTGGAGCGATTAGGGCCTCCCTGCCGTTCAGGTGCGCTTCGAGAATTTCCTTCGACCCCGTCGAGGGCTCTTCCAATAGCCACTGAAGCACCACCGACGCATCGACTACCTTCAACGGTTCTCCCGGCTTTCTCGCAACAGCTTGACAACATCGACGCCTTTAAGCGTTTGGGCGTGCCGCTTCTTCCATTCGGCGATCTTTTCGACGGCCAAGCGTAAACGCGTTTCTCGCCCTGACGATCTCGCTTGATAATCCTGCGCTGGAACCAGTACGGCAAGGGGTTTATTGGCCCGGCAGATAGTGACGGGAACACGCTTCTTACTGACTAGGTCAAGCACACTGCCAAACCGCTTTCGCACCTCAAGGGCGCTCATGGTTTTCATTACGCCTCCAGCTAACTATTAGATAACATATACTAGCCTCTATGCTACTTGGAAACAACTATTCCGTCGCGCGTCCGATCTCTTCGCGCAGTGCTTTTAGCGTCGGCGCAATCGGCGCGAAGTCCGCCTCTGATAACCTAATCGCCTCCGGCTGTTTGAGACCGTGACCGGTGAGATTGCAGACGACGAGATCGTCGGGACCAACGATTCCGGCAACGCGCAACTTTTTTGCAACAGCAACTGAAGTCGCCGCCGCAGGCTCGGCAAAAATTCCGCTTAGCCTGCCGGTAAGCGATTGTGCTTCGAGAATTTCTTCATCATTGACAGCCACTGCGGCGCCGTTCGATTCCCACAGCGCCGCGAGCGCGCGCCAACCGAGCGACGCCGGGTTGCCGACTTGGATGCTTTCCGCGATCGTGCCGCGGGCGACTACGGGCGCGACCTCTGCCAATCCCTTTTCGAACGCAGCGACAATCGGCGCGGCGGCTTCGCTTTGCGCCACGACCAGTTTCGGCGCGCGCTCGATCCAGCCCAGCGACAATAATTCCCGGTAGCCTTTCCACATGGCGTAGATCCCGGTGCCGCCCGCGGTCGGATGAATCACCCAGTCGGGCATCTTCCCATCGAGTTGGTCGGCCATTTCGTAGGCGTAAGACTTTTTGCCCTCGTCGCGATAGGGATTGGACGACAGGCAATCGTACCAGCCGAATTCTTGCACGGCCGCCTTGTAGAGCTTGGCTACTTCATAGTCGAAGCTACCGTCGATGACGACCACTGTCGCGCCGTACGCGCGTGCTTGAATAATCTTCGACGGCGCAGTGCCCTTCGGCACCATCACGACGCTCTTTATTCCGGCAGCGGCAGCGTAGGCTGCGACTGAAGCCGCCGCGTTGCCCGTGGACATGACGGCAGCGATCTCGAATCCCAACTCTTTGGCAACGGAGACACCGACGCTGTTGCTGCGATCCTTGAGCGAACCGGTCGGCAGAACCGTGTCGTTTTTGAGATAGAGATTGGCAATCCCTAATTCTTTGCCGAGCCGAGCAGCATGAAGCAGCGGCGTACTCCCCTCGCCCAAAGAAACGATCCAAGCACGGTCCGTCACTGGAAAGAAATCAAACCAGCGCCAGATCGACTGATCCCGGCTGTGTCGCATGCGCTCGAAATCCGCGGGCGTGAGATGGTCAATCGCAACCTGAGCTTCGAGAAGGCAATGGCAGCTCGGGCATTGGAATACAGTTCTCGATGGCGGCTCCCGGCCACATTTCGGACAGTGAAGCTGATTAACTACCCCCATAGAATCCGCTCAGTCGCCACAACTTTGATCATCCCAACACTCATTACTCCAGCGCTCAAATTGATCAACTCGTTCGCCGTTCAACTTCATTCAACGATTTTTCAAGCTCTCCTTCCAAATCGCCGACATCAAACCCTACCGCACGCGCGCCATCCAGAGTCGCAATGCAGATCATGATCATATCAAGACACTCCCGCGGCGGCGGATCGTCCGGATGATCATAAAGATAATGATCGACGCGCTGCTTCAGCGTGAGAAAATCCCGCAGGCAGACGACTGCCGGCAGATCACGTAACGGACCGGTGTTCTTGGTGGAGGGCGCAAAAGCAATTCCACCGGGATCCACTAAGGCTATTTGTTTCCCATTTTCGAAAAGCAGCACAAGATAAATCTCCTTAGTTTT
>CAMLCX010000426.1 GCA_946478635.1 uncultured Pseudomonadota bacterium | reverse complement strand
ATCACCTTCGAGATGGCGCTGCGGAGTTTGACCTTACTGTCTTTCGATTTGGACGCTTTCACCTGCGCGTAGACGGCCGCTTGTAAATCCTTATTCTCTTTAATCACCGCGCGAATCGCCTTGCGAATCTTTTCAGTTTTCGCCTCCGATAGTTTTGGTCCACTCTTCCCCATTCAACACCTCCTAATTTTTGTCGAATTTCTAACTTCGCGTCCGTTCTGTCAAGATTTGTTTCCGCATTGCGTCACGAGATTGGGATCATGGCTGCGATCACTCGCTTTCAATTGCCGTATTTTGGCGAGAACTTGAGCGTTGCTGCGGAACTGCGCGGGGCTGGAGGACAATCGCAGGAAATCCTCCAACAGGCCGGCAAAGCGCCGACTCCAGATCGAAGGGTCGGCGCCGTAGTAAAGATTGCCCACGCTCAAGTCGTGTCCCAGACCGCGGAATTCAAGCAACACCGCGCGGCCGCTCTGAATACCGTTCGCATAAAAATCCTCCGCCTGGCAGCCGGCGACGACCGTGTCGCGGCTCCCCTTGATCAGAAGCGTCGGCACTTCATGGCGGTGCTCCCGGGGATTCCAGGGACAGATTTGTTCGTCTTCAACGATGCCGATTTTACCGACCTGTTCGCGAATGAATCGATGATTGTAGCCGGTTTGTGCCGCAAAACTTTCCATATCCTTGCCGTAAAAGCAGCCTGTCGCACCGATGACGCCGGGAATCCAGCGCGTAACGCCGTCGTAAACACCGTAGACATAATTGCCGCGCCGCGATTCTGGTCCTCTTCCCAGTGCGCGAACCTCGTCTCGCGCCGCTCTCAACCTTTCGCAATATTCGCAAGCCGGCGCCGCTCCCTTGAACAGCTCCCCCTTCAGGCTGCAGCGGCGCGGATCTTCCGCCGTCAAGTAATGCGCAATCAACAGCGCCGCGTTGATCCGATTTCGGCTATCGGCGACGAACACCAGCGCGTCCTTTTCCGGCGCTCCGGACATCTGGATAAAACGAATGGCAGCGAATAACTCGACGGGATATTTGCCGAACCGCGCTTGGAAATCCTGGTCTTTTTTTAGAGCGCTGAAGTTATCGACGATACTATCCGCCGAAGCATAATTTTGTTCGATCTCCAAAATGAGCTTTTCGAGTCGACTAGTGATTTTATTCAACAGGTCGGCCCGCAAAAAACAAAAATTATCGCTGGCGGATAACCTGCCGCCAAACGTCGATATTTGCGGATTGGCGAAGTCAGTAACGATGGGCTTAAGGAAAGACATGGTTTCGCAGCGGCACGCGGCGGCGTTTTGCGAACGATAGTAACTGTAGATGGCTCGCAAATTTGCAATCGTCATCCGGGTGCGCGCGTCATGAGTGCCGCTTCGGTGCCGGTCCACCGGACCGGACAAGATCAAGCTCATCACCTTGGCCGGCGCATCCTTGGGCTTGCCGTATTTTGCCGCATAACGCTGGGCGATGACCGTGCCCCAGCTGTGCGCATAGATGGCGTCCCAAGGGCGTGACTGCAAAATAGCCTGGCGCAGTTTTTCGATATCCTCCACGACATAGTCCGCGCGCAAGAACCGATCGTACTCCCGGCTGCCGTCGATGGAGCTTTGCGCCATGCCGCGCGGGTGAAAGTAAACGACATTGTGCTTCTTCTCCAACAGTCGCAAAATCGCGGACCGGTTTTCCGAGTCGACGATGGCTCCCGGCCCTCCGGGTATATAGAGAATGTTCCGTCTCTGTTTTTTACTTAAATCGAAACCATCGCCAAGAAAATAGGCCAGCTTAAAATAGCAGGACGATGTTTTATCATCACACGACAATCCGGCGGAAAACTTTTTCTCCTCCGGTAACAATCGAAGCTCGATCTTTTCTCCTTGGGCATCTCCCGGATCGCCCATTTCTTCTTCGGACCAGGAGTTATCAATCTGGGCCGAGTTAAGCGGCGAAGCTCCCGCCAAAAGCAGTGAAAAGAAAATTGCAACAACTAGTTTGATCATATTCTCAGTTGGTCAGATGATTTTCGCAGCGGCGACGCGTGCATCGCACCTCACAACCATCTGCTCAAGGATGGAGGTATAGGCGCCGAGAAACTCAGTCATCGCCGAATCATTGAACAGATCGGTCTTGTAGTTGACGGCTCCTGTCAACTTCGTTGACAGCTCGCGTAAATGAAAGTTTACATCGAGACGCGATATCGCTATTCCGGGATCGCCTGCGCGTTGTTTACCGTCCCACGAAGCAATTGTAAGGCCATTTGCCTCCAATGGCGGGCTCGATTGCTTACGGTAATTGAGCATCACCTGATAGAGCGGCGATGGCCGCTTTCCGTTTTTGTTTTCGAGCATGGTTTCGAGATGCTCGAACGGCAGATCCTGATGCATATAGGCAGCCACGCAGGTTTCTCGCACCTGATGAATCACCTCGAGAAATGTCATATTCGGCCGAACCCGCGCGCGCAGCACCAACGCATTGACAAAATAGCCTATTAGATTGCCGGTTCCGGGGTAGCCACGATTGGCGACCAGTGTTCCGACTCGGATATCGGTGCTTCCCGTATACTGGTGCAGTAAAATATGTAACGCCGCGACAAAGACCATAAACAGCGTGCAGTTTTGCGCGCGCGCCAATGCCTTTATCCGGCTAAACAGAACCTCATCGAAGTCGAGCGCCCGCCGCGTGCTATGAAAGCGCGCCGGTTTCTTGATTTTGTTGCTCCGGCGAAACTGAAGCGCCGGCGGCGGCGCGCCGAGTTGTCGCTGCCAATAGGAAACTTGCCGTTGGAAAAACCCCTTATGCAACATTTCCCTTTGCCAGCGTGCGAAATCGGCGAACTGGATCGACAGGTCCGGCAACGGCGAAGGGTTTCCCTTCGAGAACGCGTCATAGATCGCTGCCAGCTCGCGGCGAAACACGCCCATGGACCATTGGTCTGAAATAATGTGGTGCATGGTCACCAGCAGAACATGCTCCGCTTCGGCCAGGCGGAGCACCTTGACGCGCACAAGGGGCGGCTTTTCGAGATCGAAAACCTGCGCCGCGTCCTGTCGAGAGATTTGCTCCAGCTTTATTTTCTTTTTCTGCTCCGGCAAACGGGCAAGATCGACGAACGGAAATTTCAGGCTGGCGCTGCGCCGCACGAATTGCGTGTAACCGGCCGGCGTTTCCGTGAATCCGGTACGTAACACGGCATGCCGCCTGACAATCTCATTAAGGGTCCGCTGTAACACCGCCGCGTCCAACTTGCCGGTGAGCCGGTAGGCATAGGGCAGGTTGAGGAAATCGCCGCCGCCAAAAAGCTGGCTGAAGAGGAACAGGGGCTCCTGGCTCAGCGCGAGGGGCATATCACGTTTAGTGCGTCCGGTAGAGATCGGCGGCAAAGCTTCACGGCTCGGACCTTGGAGATGCCGTTCGATCTTCCGGGCCATGAGCGCAACCGTCGGAGCGTCGAAAATATCGCGCAAGGACACCGGCCGGCGGCAAGCGCTGCTTACTTTCGCCGCGAGTTCGGCAGCCAAAAGGGAATGTCCACCCAGCTCGAAAAAATTGTCATCGACGCCGAGATTTTCGATTTGCAACACTTCCCGCCACACCTCGGCTATGAGCGCTTCGATCTCCGTCCGTGGATCGGTAATCGGGTCGTCCAATCGCCGCGCTGCTTCGCTGGGCGGCGGCAGCGCCCGCCGATCGGTTTTGCCATTGGGCAGCCGCGCCAGGGTTTCAACAAAAATAAAAGCCGAAGGCAGCATGTGATCGGGAAGCTTCTCTTGCAAAAAACATCTCAATTGAGCGCTCGACGGCGCGGCGCTTTGCGTAACGACGTACGCCGTCAGGCGCTCGATCTCCGGCAGGCTCTTACTTTCATGGGCACTGGCGCCGTCCGCATCGTCTCGCCGCAGAATAACAACGGCATCCCGAACCGCCGGGTGGCGCCGCAAGGCGGCCTCGATCTCGCCGAGTTCGATCCGGACGCCGCGGATCTTGACCTGCTGGTCCTTTCTACCGAGAAACTCAAGAACTCCGTCGGCGCGGTAGCGCGCCATGTCGCCGGTGCGGAACAAACGCGAATGGGCTTCACCACCGAATGGGTCGGCGATGAACCTCTCGGCCGTCAACTCGGGGCGCCGGTAATAACCGCGC
This sequence comes from uncultured Pseudomonadota bacterium, assembly GCA_946478635.1. The sequence continues at coordinate 525 of CAMLCX010000426.1, read as the reverse complement.
GCCAGGTTGTCACCGCCGACATACAGCTCGCCACGCGCGCCGATCGGCACGAGCTGGCGATGCTCGTCGAGCAGGTAGATCCGGGTGTTGTCGATCGGCCGGCCGATGGGAATCGGCGAATTAAAATTGCTCTCGCTGATTTCATAGCTGGTCACATCCCCGGCAACTTCCGAAGAGCCGTATAGATTGATCAATCGACATGCGGGCAATTCCCTGTGGAATCGTTCCGCGAGATCAGGCGAAAGACTTTCACCGCTGCTGAAGCAGTATTTAAGACGGGCCAAGCGAAGCGACAGATTTGTGCAGCGCTCGAGAATTTCCTTTAACAGCGGCGGCACCAGCACCAGACGCGTAACGCCGCCGGCGGCGAGTTGGTCCACCAATCGCCGCGGTTCCCTGGCATCGGCATCCGGAACCAGCACCGTGGGAACGCCCTGGAGCAGCGCGCCGAACAGCTCCCAGACGGAATCGATGAAGCTCAACGAGGTTTTCTGGCAGCTCTTTTCTTCCTGGGCGAATGGATAG